>JAYNIC010000041.1:0-8177 GCA_038108715.1 Candidatus Nanopelagicales bacterium
TCACCGACCCGTCGCGATCTCCTGTGACCAAGATGAGGTCCTCGGTGGGGTTGGCAATGCCGAACTCGTCGGCGAACTCGATGTAGGCGGCAAGGACGTCGTCGTAGGCCTCAGGGCGGACGAACATCGTGTACTCGATGACAGTGCTCATGGGGCGAACACTAGTGGCCTCGGGAGCTAGGGGAACGGATCGCTGGGCTCACGGCGGACCACCCCACCGACCTTGCGGTCGCTAGGGTGCCTGCATGGTCGACACCGCCCTGCCGCGTGACTTTGCTGCGCGCTACGGGACGGGAGTTGATCGCGCCCTTGTCCTGGGCGGTGGGGGAGTGTGGTTCGTCGCCTGGCAGACCGGCTTCCTGCGTCGACTCGGTGAACTCGACATCCACCTTGGCAACGCCGACCGTTTCGTGGGCACCTCGGCAGGCTCCATCGTTGCCAGCATCGTGTCCGGCAAGCGCCTGGCTGGGTTCGCCCGCATCGTGGACCTGCTGACCAAGGCACCCAAGGTGCTCTCCATCGTCGCGCCCGCCGGGACGTTGGCTCCCAGCCAGCAGCGGGCACTGGATCTCTTCCGCGAAGCGCTGGGCAACGACGAGGCCACAGTTCGCCGGATCGGGTATGCCGCTCTAACGGCGCAAACACCGTCGCGCGAATCCACTGCCCGCAACCTCGCATTCATCCTGCGCATGCGTCGCTGGCCGTCATCGCGGCTGCACATCACCTGTGTCGATGCCTATACCGGCGAGCGGTGCGTGGTCACCTCTGTGCACGGCGTGCCGATCAATCGTGCGGCAGCGGCTAGCAGCGCGGTGCCGGGCATCTTCGCCCCGCAACAGATCCTCGACCGGCGTTGCATGGATGGCGGCGTTGCCGGGACCGGGGTGCACCTCGATGTCGTTGCGGGGGCGCGCAGGGCGCTCATCGTCTCGCTCGTTGACGGCAGTGAGGACTCACTTCAGTGGGGCACCGCCACGCCGGGCAGCATTCGCCAGGAGTACGACGACCTGGTGGCGAGCGGCACCGAGGCCTTGCGGATCACACCGGATGTGACGGTCCCCGAGGATGTGAGGGATCCGGCGCTGGCCGCAGCCGCGGTCCAGCAGGGTGCCCGGCGGGCCGAGCGCATGGCCAATGAGATCCGTGCCTTTTGGGCCTGACCGAGCCTGCGCCGTTCGGCTAGCGGCGGCGGGCAGCCGTCCAGAGATATTGCTGAGTGTCGCCATCGGGCCGGACGTGGTCCGCGATGCTGCTCGACACCCGTTCGAACTCCGTGCCGAGCAGCCGGTCGATCATCGCCACGTCGTAACGACGCACCGGGAGTCCGGCACACATCTGCGGGCCCTCGGGTCCGAAGACTCCGATGATGACAACGGACCCCGGGTGCGTGCCGGCCAGCAACGTGGCGCGGTAGCGCTCGATGTCGGCGTCGTCGAGCAGGAAGTGCAGGACCGCGCGGTCATGCCACACGTCGTACTCGCGGGGCGGCGACCACGTTCGTAGGTCTGCCTCGATCCAGGTGACGGAGTCAGCGGCGGCGCCGAGTCGCTCCCGCGCGATCGCCAGGCCCACGGAGGAGTGGTCGACACAGGTGATGTCGGTGAAGCCCAGCGTGATGAGGTCATCGACGAGGACGCTGGCGCCCGCGCCCACGTCGACGATGGATGCGTCGGTCTCGACCCCGAGTTGGTCGAGCATGTCCACCGACCTGACCGCCTGCGGCTGGTACCAACCTCGTGTCGTGTCGCCAGCGGCGTACGCCGTGTCCCAGTGTGTCGGCGTCGACATTGCATCTCCCTTCTACAGAGGTTCAGTCGATGGGCAAGGTGCCCAGGTCGTGTTCGATGACGTCGCGGTCCTCATCGTCCAGATCCACGGCGATCCGGTAGGACAGGTTCCGCTGCTCCCGCGCGGCGTCCATGTCTCCGAGGACGGCGTACGCGCGCGCCAATGCCTCGTGCGCCGACGCTGGGACGAACTCATCCACGCGCCCGGCCTCGCAGATCGCGAGCGCACGCTGAGCGTGCGCCAGCGCTGCCGCCCCATCCCCGAGGACGGCGTACACACGGCTGCACTGCCACTCCCCGATCGCCCACTGCGTGGGGGCGCCCACGCGTCGCCAGTGCCACAGGCTGGCGAGGGCGCACTGCACCATGGCGGCAGCCTGGTCGGTGTCGCGCTCGGTCAGATCGAGCAGGCGCCATGTCGCGTGGAACAGGTCCATGGCGACCTGTCGCTCGCGATCCAGTGATGGCTCGCCGAGGCCGTCGGAGGTCAAGAAGCCCGGGCCATCGGGTGTCTCGAAGGCGGCAATGAGTCCGGGGCCGAGATCCGCCTGCCCAGTGACCGGACCGACGAGGTCCAACGACTCCAGCAGGGCACGAACGCGCGCGACGTCGGGGTGGAGAAGCGTGAGTGAGACGAACCGCACAGATGAGTCGGGCAACTGCGGGGGAGCGACATCCCAACTGATGATGGACGGTGCAACGCCATCCGCGCGAAGGCGCCCATCGGCCGGAATGCCGATCCGCCAGGTGAGTTCCCCGCGCTGCATGGGCGTGACCTCACCGAGGTCCTCGCTCGGTGACAGGGCGGCAACGTCGGATGTGCGCACCACCCAGTGGTGCAGGGCCGCAGGCCCGCTGAACTCGTCGAGGCCGAACCAGCGCGGTCGGTCCGGTGCCACTCCCGACGGGTCAATGGCGATGGCTTCGAGGTAGGTGTCGTTCCCGGTTGCGACGACCTGATTGTGCGTCCCCATCCGAGCGTGCTGCCCGCCACCGAGAGGGCTCACCCCAAGCGCTGACTCGATCGCGGCTGACGCTGCGGCCAGTGTCGGTCCGGCGACGACGAGGTGGTCCACGACGCTGGGCATGCGGGCACAGTACCGCTGTCCAGAACACCGCATGGCCCGTGCGTGGAGCGTGGCTACGCTCACCGGGTGACCACCACATCAGGCCCCGCGCGTAGGGCGTCATTGGGTGACCTCGGCGTGGGCGGTGGCGCGGGCCTGACCGGGGGGCTCTTCGGCGTTGGCGGCGGACTGGTGCTGGTCCCCTACCTCGTTCTCGTCCGGCACTGGCCGCAGAAGCAGGCGCAGGCTACTTCCCTGGTTGCGGTCGCGATGTCCGCTATCGCCGGGGCGGCGACGTACGCAGTGTTTGGCTCGGTGGCCTGGCTCGCCTTCCCCTTCATCCTGGTCGGGGGACTGGCCGGTGCCGTCGTGGGCAGTGCCGCGGTACGCCGTATCCACCCGTGGGCCCTGCAGCTCGGCTTCTCCGTGGTCATCGTGCTCACCGCCCTCAAGCTCGCGCTCACCCCGGCAACTGATGACACGGTGGCGAGCGTCCCGGACCTCACGGTGGCTCTGGCTTTCGGGTACCTCGGGGCCGGGATCGTGATGGGGATCTTGTCGGCGCTGCTCGGCATCGGCGGGGGACTTGTCCTTGTGCCTGTCCTCGTCACGCTCTTCGGCTACACCCCTCACCTAGCGGCGGGCACATCGCTCGCCGTCATGGTTCTCATCGCGCTGACCGGTGCGGCGCGCCAGACCAAGCCGGGCTTCACCCTGTGGGGCCGCGGCGTCATCCTCGGGGTTGCCAGCGCGGCCGGCGCCTTCCTTGGTGCTCGGATCGCCCTCGTGCTCCCGATGCAGGTTCTGGTGTGGCTCTTCGCTGTCCTGCTCACGGTGGTGGCGGTCCGGATGTTCTGGTCGGGGTGGCAAGGTCGCAAGGCGGCGCAGGAGGGGCGCTTGGTCCCCTGATGCGGATCCGGCTAGGGCGCCGTTTTCGTGGATGTGCACAGTGCGGCACCGGAGATTTCGCCAATTCGACTGTTGTGGCGGCAGCCCTCCGCGAGTTAGCCTCGAGACGGCCCCTCGCAGGATCCCCCCCGAACCCGCGAGGGGCCTCTTCATGCCCGGCACCACGATTGGCGAAGCCAAGCCGCGAGTGGGCGCACGCCGATGTCGGTCTCCCTCCGCAACGCCCTCTCAGGGGGTGAATCGAACGCGCAAGAGATCCAACTCCACCAGAAGTCGGTCCTCGCGATTCTCTAGGTCGACTTTCACGATGTCGGAGATCTTTGCCAGGCGATAGCGAAACGTGTTGGGGTGCACATGGATCTGACGCGCGGCCTCGCTGACATTGCCATTGCTCGCAAAGTAGGCGTCGAGCACGGCGATCGCTTCTGTACGGTCGACGTCCTCCAATCCCGACAGCAACTGCAACGGTCCATCGAAAGGCTCGTGCATGTTGGCGAGCGACTCGGCGACCCTCATCAGGGCGAGTTTGGATCGCAGCAAACGTGTGCTGCCGAGTTGCACCCCTGGCGTACGCCGCAGGTATGCGATGACCGAATCGGCATCCCGGCGAGATTGCACCGCATGTCCAAGTCGACGGCCGACGCGCCCGCCACCGACCAGTAGTCGGCCGTCTGCGCGCGCCATGTCCTCGGCGAACTTGCGCGACGACACTTGCGCGTCGTCTCCGTAGAGAACGACGTAGACGCACTCCTCACCGTGCATGGTGAGGGCATCCGCTGGCACCCCTTCCAGGAGAGTCGGCAGGACCTGTTCGACCTGATGTCGCAGGTCGGGGTCGTCGCCGTAGTGCACGGCCACCACGCGAATCGGGGTGTTCTGCGCGACGCCGAGGTACTGGGCAAGCAGATATTCGTCGTGGCTGCCGGACAGCAGTAGGGACACGAAGCGTCCGCGCTGACGGCGCCGCAAATCCTCCTGTACGTGGAAGAGCAGCGATGCCTGCTTGGCCGCTGCTGCCATCAACTCCTCGACATCCGGGTGAAGCGGCCCCGCGGACTCGGCCGCCCAGATGGTGCCGACGGGAACTCCGAGGATGCGGACGACTGCGACGACGCGTCGCTCATGAACGTCGGGTACGGCAGGGACGACAATGAGGTCTTCGCCCGCGGCCATGTGATCGGTGATGAAGGTCATTACCCAGGATTCAGCGTCGCCCTCGGGTACGGCGCGCTGCAGGATGGTCGACTCGCGACCCTTGTCGATGGCCTGATTGAGGGTGGAGTGTGCGACCACCCCCCACGCCGCATCGTGGATGAGAACGGGGCCGCCAACCTGCCAGGCGAGACGATTGCAGAAGGCGAAGACGTCGTCGAGCGGTTCGTGGTCGAATGCTTCCTCACCCACGACGCACCTCCTGTCGTTTCCTAGGCCTCACTGGAGGATACGCCGTACTCAGCCGCGCATGATGCGCTCGGCAAAGTTTGCGAACGCCTTGCACCCGTCCTTGGTCATGCTGCCGTCGGCGTTGAGCCAGTCCGGATTCGTCATGGACAGTGAGTTCCAGCTGAAGATGCGGACATTGGGGTAGGTCTCCGCCAGGCCGACGATCGCGGCATTCGTGGACTTTTCGAAGGTGTACCGCTCCGGGTCGTCCGGGATCTGAATCGTCGTAATGACCACGAGCCGATCCGGACCGAGGATCTTCATCAACTGATCGAGCTCGACCGCACTCGCTCCGCCGTTGGCACCGATGTGGAGCAGGATCCCATCCGGGATCGAGTCGTCCATGCTGGATAGTTCGGCGATTGCGTCGGCGATCTTCCGCTCGGATTTGGCGTCGACGGTGAAGTCGAGCTTCTTCAGGCACTTCTTCACGCTGACGAGAACGTAATCGCCGTAGGCCAAGGCCTCGCCTTCGTAGGGCGGCCGAGACGTGGGGATCGGTTCCGGGGTTGGCGTCGGGGTCGGCGTGACGACGGCCACGGGCTCAGGCTCACCTTGGAAGAACCACGGGCCGTCGGGAACGAGGATGGCGGTCCAGATGCCCATCGTGAAGGCCGCGGTCATGGCCACCACGATCCCGAGGCTCTTGACCCAGGTCATTTCCCGGAATTTAGTCGTTCTTGGTCGTTTCGGCGCCCGGTTCGAGCAGGTCCCGCAGGGTGAGGGCGTTGTCCACACCCGCTGACGAGGCAGTGTTGTCGAAAATCACGAGGGAATCGGCCGTCCGGAGGCTGAGGTCGCTGGCCAGACGAGCGAGTTGCTCGGTCGAGTACGGGCTGCGGTAGCGACGCGGCTCGCCGTGGAGGCGGTAGTACGCCGGGGCGCTTTCGGTAGAGGCCTCGGGGATGCGGGTCGCCACCTCGGTGAGGCCGAATTCGTCGTAGAGCGGTCGGACGTCGTCACCGAACCAGGTGGTGTGCCGCCCCTCCACGGCGATGGTCTTCTCGAATGCCGATCTCATGCGCGCGAAGAAGGCGGCCGCGTGCTCGGCTTCGAAGGCGAGAGAGGGAGGTAGTTGGACCAGAACGGCCTTCAGTTTGTCGCCGAGGCCGGCGACCGACTCCCAGAACGGGTCGAGTGGTGCGTTTCCGGAGAGCCTGGCGAAGTGTGTGACCGAGCGGGACATCTTCACGCTGAAGGCAAAGTCCTGCGGAGTTTGTGCGGCCCAGCCCTCGTAGGTGCTGTGCCGTACCTGGCGGTAGAAGGACACGTTGACTTCGACGAGATTCAGCGCGCTGGCATAGCGTTCGAGGCCGGTGCCGGTTATCCGCGGGAACCGGGACCGGTATCGGCTCACCGCTTCGCTCCAGCCTGCCAGTCCGACACGGGGTGCGACGTTCACGACGGCGTACCAAGGCTGTCGAGGAGGAGAGCAGCGGTTCCCTGCGGATCGGTGAGCATCATGTCGTGACCGGTGCTGATCGTTCGCATCGTCCAGCCGTCGGCCTTGGCGCGCTCGATGGAGAGAGCCAGCGGGGGTAGTGGCGGACTGGTGTGCTCGATGTACGTGCGGGGGAGGGTGGCGAGGGGTGCTGGGTCGTAGTCGACGACACCCCGGGAGAAGGCGAGCGAGAAGTCGGTGAGTTTGCGGTTCAATTCCGCGGCGAGATCTGTGTCGGTGATGCCCCAGCGTTCCAGCAGACCGCCGACAACAGGGATCCGCCACCCGTCGCCATACTGACTCGCCAGGGCCTGGAACATCTCGCGCGATGACGCGGGCTCGACATCGAAGTTCGACTCTCCCGGGTATTGGATGAAGCCGCCGGCGAGTACGACGGATCGGACCCGCGGAGCGAGTTGCGCGATGACGGGACCGGCCAGACCGCCGGAGTACGAGTGGAAGACGAGGGTGAGGTCATCGAGGTCGTTGTACTCGACGACATTGACGATGTCCTGGATATGCGTTTGCACAGTGATCGCGGGTGTGAGGAGATGCGCGCGCTCGCCCTGCCCGGTGAGAGTGGGCGTCCACACCTCGTGCCCCGCATCTCGCAGAATCGGAGCGACATCGCGCCAGCACCAGCCGCCATGCATGGCGCCGTGGACCAGGACGAACGTTGTCACGTCACCGACCCTAGGCAGCGGATGTGCTGACGTCAGCCGGATGCGGGAGTGGTGTCGATCAAGGTCACGATGTCGCCGTTGTCGTCGCCAAGTTCTGCGACTGCGGCGTCTAGCGTGGCGAGGGCGTCATCGCGCAGGGTGCGTGGTCCGTCGTGCCACGGCGCAAAGGTAAGGGTGGCCAACTCCTCGCGCGCTAGGGCCAGCTCGAGTAGCCCCTGTGCGCGTGCCTCCTGGACCAGGTCGTCCATCGACGCGCGCACCTGCGGATCGAGATCCGGGCGGGAGATAGCCGGCCGCACGTACTCGCGCATCGACCCGATGCGGCGTTGGGCATTGGCGAGCGCTGTCTCGGCCTGCTCGGTCGCCAACGCCACCGCATCGGTTGATGATTCCTGCCATCGCCGGTCGAGCCACCACGCAGTAGCGAGGACGACGGCGAAGACGACGACGGCGGCCATGAGAAGCCGCGGATGTCTGTTTCGCGGTGCGCCGTACTCCATCTCCTCCATCGGCAGGCAGCCTAGGGTGCCGGCCCGATAGCCGCAGCATCTCGAACGATCGTGGCCATGGTGGCTGTGTTTGCCCGCGCCGAGTAGCCTGCCGTCCATGAAGTGGGGGAAAGGTCTGGTGGTTTCGGTCGTGGCGTCCCTGGTCGCGATTGCCGGCAGTGCGCCAACGGCTCATGCGGCTGAGGGTGTCCAGTGGGTCAAAGTCTCGTCTGCACAGGCAAAGCGCATGGCGACACAGACCGGATTTGCGTGGGACGGCGGGATCAAGAGGGGAACGCCGAAGAAATGCTGGCGAGCTGTCGTCCTGTCCACCAATCCGAATGTGGGCATTGTCTATA
>JAYNIC010000041.1:8187-9265 GCA_038108715.1 Candidatus Nanopelagicales bacterium
CCTACGATGCGAACCACACCTGTGGGTTGACGGAGTCCTACCTGGCGCCGATCGCCGTGTATTCCGACGGTCGCTGGGTACGGTTGGCAGACACCTACTTCCCCGACTGCAAGAAGTTGAGGAAGAACCTCATGTCTCACGGGGTCTCGCGCGCGGACGCGATGTTCGTGGTCGGTCAACAAACTTGCGCGTAGTCATCGCATTTGCCACGCGCGCGATCATGTGATTCGACACAATCCTCGGTATGGCTGACGGCTACTGGTTTTACGCGATCATCCTTGGGGCTGCCTTCAGCACCTGCGCGCGTGACCTCGCGGAGATTGTGCGCGAGAATGTGCGCGACAAGGACCACAAGATCTTCTGGCCCTTCATCCTCTGGCACGTAGTCTCGCTCCTACTGGTTATCGAAGTGTTCGTCGCGGTCACCACGGCCTACCGCGCCAACCCAACGTCTCGGTCGGTACTCGACTTCTTCGCATTCCTCGCTGTGCCGGTAGGCATCTTCGTGGCGTCAACCATGATCAAGCCGGTGTCGTGGAAGGAGCGGGAGTGGATGTCCGACGCGGATGCCTTTGCGCGAGGTCGCAAGGCCTTTTTCACGATCATTTTTCTGATCCCGCTGGTGAACATCGTCCACGAGGTCATCCTGGGCGAAGCAGGGTTCGATGCCGACCTATTCTTCCAGGTGCTGCTCATGGTTGGTGCCGGGCTGGGATTCTTCCTGCGCTCCCTACGCGGCGACATCGTCGTGGCAGTGGGGATGATCCTCGTCATCGCGACCTACATCGGCACCCAGTACTCCACGATCGTCTTCTGACGATCGTGTGGCAGGCTGGTTGAATGAGGTGGGGCCCCAGGAAGACTCGACTGCCCGTCATTCTGGCGGTACTTCCCCTTGTCGTCGTCCTCGCCTCCTGCGGCGGCGAATCGGCCACGGACGCGACCTTGTCTCAGACGGAGATTGCGACGTCAGCGGGGTCGGGGAGCAGTTCGAGCAGTGAGGCCGCCCCATCTAGCGTGGCGTCGAGTGCGACCCAGTCGGCGAGGTGTGCACGGTCGTCGAACGAGAGCAGGACCT
>JAYNIC010000041.1:9275-13001 GCA_038108715.1 Candidatus Nanopelagicales bacterium
GTGCGACCCACACGGCGAGTCCCACGGAGCCCTCGGGCGATGACGACTGCAAGGCGGCGCTGAGGGCGACCCTGGAATATTCCGTGGCCCTGGGAGAGATGGCGCGGGCGTTGGAACTCGACGATCCAATGGTGGCGGTCGGCGCGGCGGACGCGATGTCGGCGGCGGTGGCGAACCTTCGTGAGGCCTTGCCCAGTGCCCCGGCGGAGGCCGTGGACTTCCTCACTGCGATCGAAGGGTCGGCGACGCTGGTGAAGCAAGGCATTGCTGATGGCAAGGCGTCCCCGGCGATCATCGCCGAACTCGCGGCATTGTTCGGCGATCCTTCTTACGACGCAGGCAGTGCGGCCCTGGAGGCCTACTTCAAGCAGTCCTGCGCTGACGCGATGGCCGAGGGCGACGTCTCTACCCAGTAGACCCCCGACTACTGGCCGAGCCACCCCGAGATGGGCTCGGACGCGAAGTAGATGACGAAGGCAATCGCCACGACCCACATCACGACCGGGATCTCCGACCACTTGCGCTGGAAGATCCGGATGACGACCCAGCTCACGAAGCCAGCCCCGATGCCGTTGACGATCGAATAGGTGAACGGCATGAGCACGATGGTGAGGAAGGCCGGGATGCCGATGGCCAGGTCGGTGAAGTCAATCTTGCGGACCTGCATCATCATCATGGCGCCGACGACGACGAGGGCCGGCGCGGCTGCCTCCCACGGCACCACGGTGACCAGCGGGGTAAAGAACATCGCGACGAGGAAGAGCGCCCCGGTCACCATGGCCGCGATGCCGGTGCGTGCACCGTCACCGACGCCGGCTGCGGACTCGATGTACGCCGTGTTGCTCGACGCGCTCGCGGCGCCGCCGACGATGGCGGTAGCCGCATCAACGGCGAGGATCGACTGCATGTGCGGGACGTCGTTGTCCTCGTCCAGCATGTCGCCTTCTGCCGCGATGCCGAAGGCGGTGCCCATGGTGTCGAAGAAGTCCGTCAGCATGAGGCTGAAGACGGCAAGCCCCGCGGCGAGCACGCCGATTGCGGTGAAGGCGCCGAACAGATTGAACTGACCGATGAGGGAGAAGTTCGGCGTCGCGATGATGGAGTCGGGTAGGCCGGGAACGTTCAGGCCCCAGCCACCTGGGTTGTCCGCACTGCGGCCGCCGACGCCGAATGCCGCCTCGATGATGATCGCGAGCACAGTCGTCGCGATGATGCCGATGAGCAGGCCCCCGCGGACCTTGAGGACCACGAGCACGCTCATGAGCAGCAGGCCGACGACGAAGATGAGGGCCGACCATCCGGACAGGTTGCCGTTGACGCCAAAAGTGATGAGCGGGTTGCCGGGGCGTGCGATGCCGGCGTCAACAAGGCCGATGAAGGTAATGAACAGGCCGATGCCTACGCCGATCGCGAATTTCAGCGGCTCGGGGATGGCGTCGAAGACCTTTTTGCGTAGACCAACGAGGACCAGGATGAGGACCAGGAGACCTTCGAGGATGATCAGGCCCATGGCGTCGGCCCAGGTCATCCGCGGAGCCAAGGTGAACGCCACCACGGGGAGAAGGCCGAGACCGGCTGCGATCGCAAGAGGGATGCGTCCGATGGCGCCCATGATGATGGACATGACGCCGGCGACGAGGGCCATGACCGCAGCCACGGCCGCGATGGAGTCACCAACGTCAGCGAAACCGCCGATGAGGGAGCCGGTGCCGTCGGTACCGGTGCCCAGGATGAGCGGGCCGAGCACCACGATGTAGGCCATCGTCACGAAGGTGACGACACCTCCGCGGATCTCCCGACTCAGGGTGGACTTGCGTTTGGTGATCTCAAACCAACGGTCGAAGCCGGATGTGGACTGGGGGGATTGGGTCGTCGCCATGGCGGCAAATTAGTGGCGGCGGCCACGTTGCGTGGGGAAGTTCTCGCAGAAGATGAACGGCGTACGACAACTGCTGAGAAGCAAGGGAACCCTGGTGTCCACGGGACTCCTGGGGACATCCACATGGGGTGTTGTCTGGCGCGCGGGGTGAAGGGTGCTCAGCCGCACACTGGCGGGGATGACCACGATGGCCGCGAATGCGGGCGGGACGGCGATGACCCTGTACCTGCTGAAGATGCGCGTACCCATGCTGGCCTTCATGGGCACGTCGGCGTGGTTCTTCTTCATCCTTAACGTGTCCAAGATCCCGATCGTCGTAGGACTGGGTCTCCTCGACGGGCACTCACTGTTGGCCGATCTAGCCTTCCTGCCGATCATGCTCGTCGGCACTGTCCTGGGAATTTTTGTCTTTCGTCGTATGAAGCAAGCGGTCTTCGCCAACGTGGCCCTCGTCCTGAGCGCCGTTGCCTCGGTCTGGCTCATCATCCACGGCTGACAGCCCGAGCTTGCGGGCGAGAGGCGCGGCCGTGAGCCCGTAGACCGCGACGGTCACCGAGATGACGATGAAGACCGCGGGTAGGAGTTTGTCAGCCGTCGGCACAGACAACGACACCAAAGTCGCGCCCACGCTCGAGGCAGTAGCCGCGGCCACGATGCCGCGTGGACTCATCCAACCGATAAAGATGCGCTCGTTGCGGGTGAGATCGCTTCCCCGAGTAGCGAGGTAGACCACGAGCGGGCGCACGATAACGATGAGGATGACACTGAGACCTATGGCTGGGAGGGCAGCGTTTGCCACGGCCTCGACGGGCACGAGCGCGGCGATGGAGACAAAGAGGACGCCGATGCTGAGTGCCACAACGGTGTGGAAGAACGGCCCGGCGTCCGCGAGGGACTCACCACGCTTCAGGGCAATGCGTGCGGCGACGAATCCCATGATGAGAGCCGTGAGCAGCCCCGCGTCGTCGGCAAGGAAGTTGGCGAACCCGGCCGCGACGATGACCGAACCGATAATGACCTGAGTGCCAAGCGAAGAATTGCCGCGGACAAGGCGCCCGCCGAGGAAGATCAGTGCGATGCCGATGGCCGCACCGAGGAGACCTACGAGAACGCCCTCGACGAACAGGAACGAGGCATCGAAGATGGAGGGTTCGTCGGTGGCCTTGATCACCTGGAAGATGACGACGGCGAAGAGTGCTCCCACGGGGTCGAGCACATTGCTTTCCCAGAGCAGGATCCCCTTCACCCGGGCATTGGGTCGCGCAAACTGCAGGATCGGGGTTACGACGGTGGGGCCGGACACGACGACGATCGCGCCGAGCATGACGGCGATCTGCATGCTGAGGCTCAAGATGTAGTACGCCGTAACCGAGGCGGTGACCGCCGTGATGATCCACCCGAACCACACCAGACGGCGTACGACGGAGTGTTCAGCGCGTTTGAGGGGCGAGTAGTTCAGTTCGGTGCCCCCGTGGAAGAGGATCACCGCGACGACAAGGTTGACGACGACGGGGAAGGCCTCGCCCAGAATGGCGTCAGCGCGAAGTCCAGGGGCTAGGGCCCCAAAGGCGAAGCCGGCCGGCAGTAGCAGCACCAGGGCGGGCAGTCTGAGTTTGGGGGCGATCACTTGGCAGCCGACGGCGAGGCCGAAGGTGATGGCCGCGGCCAACATCATCTGCGCGTCAGTGGGCTGCTCCACAGACAAACCCTAGTAAGTGCGTGAACCGCCTCAACTCGCTACCTGCGCTGTTTTGCTCCCGGTGTTGGGGTTGTCCGTGCCGCGAAATCCCAACAACGGGCGCGAAATCGGTGGAGGTTCCAGTGAGGATGGTGAGAGGGGTCACGAG
>JAYNIC010000042.1:0-7936 GCA_038108715.1 Candidatus Nanopelagicales bacterium
CTGCTGCTCCACGCCGATCGACAAGCGTTGACGGGGGTGGCGCTCCGTTTCTTGAGCTCTGGTCAGGTTGAGATCGCTCGGCTGCACAACGGCAACTGGGCAACGCTCGATAGCGCGACTTCATCAGCGATCGGCACGTGGACCTTCGCCTACGATCACGGCACCTACACCGCCACCAACGGCTCGACCACACTCACGTACACGGCAACGCCCTCGCAGGACTCCGCCTGGCGCGCCTTCGGGGACGTCGGCATCTTCGTTGCCGGACCCAAGGCCAAGAGCGCCGCCTGGACCACCTTCATCGTGGAGACGCCATGAGACTGCTCCGGGAGATACGCCACCCCGGCAGCCGCTCGCGCCGCATCTGGATGTTTGCCAGCGGCCTGTTCACCGCGGTCTTCGTGTTCAGCATCGGCATCCTCGCCTGGCCAGCGACACTCGGTGGCAAAGCCACCTGGGTGTCCGTCTCAGGCACCTCGATGGAGCCGAACTATCACACGGGCGACCTCGTTCTCGCCTGGAACGACCAGGGTTGGCAACTCGGCGACGTCATCCTCTACGGCATCCAGGGCTCGACCGATGGATTGATCGTGCACCGCCTCGTGTCCGGCAATGCCCAGGACGGCTGGTATGCGCAAGGTGACAACAAGCCGCGCATCGACCCCTGGCGGATCTCGAACGACGCCATTGGCGGTCGCGAGATCCTGCATGTGCCCAATGCCGGCACCGCTCTTACCTGGGTCCGCAGCCCTCAGGTCCTCGCCATCATCTGCGGCCTGCTCGTCTTCTGGGCCGTACTCACCGGCCCCCGCTACATGAAGCGCCGCCTCGAGCGCGTCCCCATCGCCGAGCCTGCCGTCGTTGATGGCCACGCAGCCCGGACGATGGACCTGCACCGCGAGGGTGGCCGCTTCTCGCTGCCAGTCGAGGTAGAGGTGGCGGGCACGGTCCCCATCGAGGTGTGGGTCACTCGCGACAGTACGACGCAGATCGCCCGCGGCACACTCACCATCGCGCACAACGTCGCCACCGACGACAAGCGCCTGGTGGGCGGCCCCATCGTCTGGGACGACGACGCACATCAGGAGTCGATCGACAGCCTCGTCACGAGCGCCAAGGCCGCGGCCGACGCATAGCGGTCAGGCACGGACGAGAGAGAGAAGACCGCGCCCTCCGGATCGGCCAGTGTCGCCATTCGTCCGAAGGGCGTGTCCTCCGGTCCGTGCAGCAGCGTCCCGCCAGCCGCGGTCGCGCGACCCACGGCACCATCAACATCGGCACTGGCGAAGTACGTCATCCAAAAGGAGACCGGCACGGCAAATGCCCCCATGGACCCGAGCACGGGCTGCCCGTCGACGTCGAGTTGCCGATAGTCCGCCATCGGCGGTGCGGGTTCAGGTACCGACTCGGTGTACCCGAAAAGCTCACGCAGGAACGCCCGCGTCGCCTCGACGTCGGTCGATTGCACGTCAAACCACGCTGGAAAGCCTGAGTCGCCTATGCGCGCAAACCCGCCGAAGTCCGCCGCCTCCCACAATCCGAAGGCGGCCATGGCCGGATCGGCCAAGACGGCCATGCGCCCCAGCGGGCCGATCGTCATGGCGGGTGCGAGCACCTGACCGCCCACGCTCGAGGCACGGGCCACAGTGGCGTCGAGGTCCGTGGTGCCGACGTAGACGGTCCACGACGGCGGATAGTCGCCATTGACCGGTCCAACGCCCGCGACCGGCACGCCGTCGGCGAACCACATCGCATAGCCGCCGAACTCCGGCCCTGACCTCTCCCCGGCTCGCCAACCCATGACCTCGGCGTAGAACTCAAGGGCAGCATCAACATCGTTGACCATGACGTCGACCCAGCACGGCGCTCCGTCGCGGAAGACCGCCTCAGCCATCGGCTACTCCTTTTGCAGGAACCACACCAGGTCGGTCAGGGTCTGGCCTTCGAATTCTGTCGTGCCGACGATGACCTGGCCGATCCAGTCACCGGCCTGCACATCGAAGGCGGACGCGCCGATCCGGATCGCATCAGGATCGACCAGGTCGAATCCTGCCACCTCCAACGCACCGCTCATGAGGTAGGCCTGGATCTCCTGCAGTCGATCACCCTCATACCGCCAGCGAACGGTGACCAGTCCCTTGCCGGCCGGGAAGTAGTCGATGAGAACCTCGCCCACACCCTCACCGACCGCTGAGATCTCGCCGCCCTCAAGGGCCGGCAGCGTTGCCATCCAGTCCGGTTCGGCGATCGCGTCGGTGGTTGTCTCGAGCCGCACCTGTGTCACGGGTTCGCCTGGGTCCGGCTTGGCGTACGTCGAGACACCCAATCGGAGGCCGTCTGCCGTCCGTGTCGCGACAAGCGTGGCGCTGGTATCGGTCGTGCTGATGGAGTTGAACTTCCACTCCTCAGGCAGGCCGTCGCCGAACTTCTCCAGATCGCCCTCGGTCAACTTGCTGTCCAGCCCGATCAATTGCTCGTCGGTGACTCGGCCCTGCCAGGAGTCCGCCGAGTAGCCCGCGCCGGAAATATCACCGGCCGGAAGAGGGATCGATCCGTCGAAGAGGGGAAGGGCACCGGTGAGATCCGCCGTGGTGGGTTGACCGATCAAGGCATTGAACTTGTCCAGTTCCACCTCCACCACGTCAACGAAGAGGGCGCCTGTTGGCGTCGGAATTGGCGCTGGCGTTTCGGATGATTCGGTCGGGGTTGCCGAGGAACTCGACGAGGAGGACGACGGCGATGGGGACGGCGCAGACGATGTTGCGGCGCTGGTCGAGGCGACGTCAGCAGACTGACCACCACAGCCGGTAACGAGGACGAGGCCCGGTAGCGCGAGGATCCACCCGGCAATCGAGAGACGTAGCATGTAGGGCACCGTATGACATTCCGTGCCCGTTCACCCGTCAATTGGCCCCTACGGCGGCAACCAAGACGCGACCGCGACAGAGTCGTTACGGAAGCCGTCATCCTGCGGCAGGTTGGTAGTTGGCAGGAGATGCTCAGGCGGGGAGGTCGACCCGTAGTCGCCCACCCCCGGGAGCGCAGTCGAGAAACACGCGGCCTCGGCTGAGTCGATTCAACGTCACGGTGCCAAGGCCGGGTTCGACATCGTGCGGCCCGCTCCCATTGTCAGTAACTTCGACGCGAACGACGTCACCCGCTTGGTGAACCGATACTTGGGCCCGCGTAGCGCCACCGTGTCGGTACGCATTGCTGACACCCTCCGCAACCACCACGGCGATCTCAGGTCGCAATGTGTCAAGCACCATCGGATCAACC
Source organism: Candidatus Nanopelagicales bacterium (assembly GCA_038108715.1). Lineage (GTDB taxonomy): Bacteria > Actinomycetota > Actinomycetes > S36-B12 > S36-B12 > Mxb001. The sequence continues at coordinate 3,280 of JAYNIC010000042.1, forward strand.
CGCCAGTCGATATCGCAAAGGCCAACCCACAGGGACTTCACGCGCTCGAGGTCCACTGTCACATTCCCGCTCCACTCACCCGGCAGCGCCGACTCGCCGAGCACCTCCAGCGCCTCCACCAGACACTCCTGGTAGGCAACACCGTCTCCGGACAACGCTGCTCGCTCGACACCGGCCGCGCACATGGTGAGGCGTGTCTGGACCGATCCGTGTAGATGCTGAGCGAGTTCCGACAGCGTCACCGCAACCTCGCGTCGCTGTGCCTCTTGGTGGATATGCGCTTGCGCGACGCCGGTATGCAGCGAGGCAAGTGCCTGCGAACGGACGTCATCGAGCGCACCGACCATGGAGATGATGACGATGCCAGCCGTGAGACCGATGATGATCGCGGCGGCCTCACCCGCCGCTCCCGCGCCCGCGCCGGGGAGGAAGGCGACGACGAGCACGATCGACAACGTCGCGAGGTATCCCGCAACAAACCAGATCTGCCGCAGCGCCGACCCTTCTGCCATGAATTTGTCCGCGATGCGAAGTACGGCGTAGACGGCGGCAACCGCGACCGCGATGAGCACGGGAGCCCACCCCGGTCCGACTGCACGGATTGCCGCACCTGGCAGACCTACGCCGACCAGCGCGGCAGTCGCGGCAGGCAGGAACCTCGGCGCCGCGATGAACTGGCGTACGACTCCGCTGAAACGGGGTCGGGGATATTCGGCGTCGGCCTGCTCCCATAGAGCATGGCTGAGCGGACGCACTGAGTCCCGCGCCGCAGCACCGACCTCATCCGCCACCTGCTGCCAGGTCACGACGTCAGGGTTACGGGTGGAGGGCGAAGCAGCCGCCATGATGCGCTCGCGCGCGCGGCGCAATGACTCATCAACTTCGCTGCGCAGCGACACCTGAAGGCCGTCGATGATGCCCTGCTCGCGCAAGAGGTCTGCCGCGACAGCGACCTCCTGCTCAAGGAGTGCCTCGCGCTCGTGGCGGAAGCGATCGCGGGCCTCGAGCAGCAGGGACATGACCATCCCGAAGGCCACCGTGGTGATGCCCGCAAAGAGGAAACGGACCCAAAGCGGGATGATTGTCTCGACGCCGAGAATGTCGTCGGCGACCTCCATCCCCGCCGCGTAGATGAAGCCCTCGCTCAAGTAGAACGCGAAGTAGAGCCACAGTGGGATGGGCGTGATCGCTCGGTTCCGCAAGAAGGTGAAATTGGCGATCACGGCGTAGCTCACCGCGATGGCCGCGGCTCCCGCGGTGACCACTGCCATGGTGGGGAACTGCTCGGGGCTCACCTCGCGCGACCCGAGGGTCCCTCCGGTGAGGACGATCTGCGGATAGGTCAGCGCCGTGCCGATGACGATGACCTGCCAGGACAGCGCCCAGCGGCCGGTGATTCGTTCGACCCAGGTGGGCGTGTTCGACTCGGCCAACCCACTCACCGCGGGCGTCGTCTCCGAAGTCGTCACTCGTGCAGTATCGGCTCGGGGGTCCGAAGATGGATACCCGAGAGCCATGGTCCCGCAGATTCCCATGGAACTCTGCCGCGAGGACGATTTACCCCGTGGGGACCAGGGTGAGCGTCGCCTCCGCGCTCGACGCGACGGCGGCCTCACCCCACGCCCATGCGAACTGCTGTCCGGACTGCCACGCGTCGATCTGATCGCTGTAGTTCGGGTTGTAGGCGTGGCCACTGTTGCCGGTGAGGTTCACCCACGTCGAGGCGTCGAAGTCCGACAGATCGACGACCTGCCGCATGCTGGGCACCCAGTTCACCTCGTATCCCTCGCTCGGCGTCCACCCCGTCGCGTTGACGATGCCGCTGCCCCCGGACGTCTCGATAGGACCGCGATTGAAGAGCATTTCGATTGGCTTGATTCCTGACGAACCCAACGTCGCGTTCTGAAGGAGCAAGGTGTGCAGGGCTCCCCAGCGCCAATCAGCCGGGTCAGTTCCCTGAAGTACGGCGAGTTCCGAGGCTGCGGCGTCAAGGCTCGCGACGATCGTCGCATCCCGACCCTCCATCTGCGGCGTCGTTGCGTCATCCCACCACGGATCCTCCGGCGATTCCCATAGGTTGCGAATAACCTCGAAGTACTGGTCGTCGCCGCTCGCCGTCGTGAACTCGGTTCCGGTCTTGTCATCGAACATGCGCGTAATGAGTTGACGCCAGAAGGCATTGAAGTACGCCGCAGCTGATGAATCCTGTGTCTGCTGGTAGTCCCAACCGTCGAAGAGCGCGAGGGCGGCAGACGATTGGGGCGACACCGGCATCTGCTGAAGGCGCGGGACGAGGAAGTCGGCGTTCGCACTCCAACTGTCCATCTGAATGGACTGCATGTCGGCCACCGTGAAGGGGCGGCCCTGGTCAATCTGGCCGGTGATGAGATCGACGATCCGCTGGCTGCGCGAACCGTAGGACCAGTCATCGGTAATGAAGTTCGGATAGTCGGGGCTGATCACGGCCTGATTGGCCGTAACGATCCATCCCTCGTCCGGGTTATAGGTCCACGGCAACTCTTCGAAGGGGATCTGTCCGGTCCAGGAGACTTCACTGGACCAACCCGGCACCGGCCACTTGCCGTCGTACCCGCTACGGACCGGCACGACGCCCGGCATCTGGTACCCGATGTTGCCGTCGATGTCGGCGTACAACAGGTTCTGCGCGGGTACGGCCAGGACCTTGGCCGCCGCGCGGAAGCCGGTGAAATCAGTGGCACCGTTGAGCAGGGCAAAGGCGTCGAACGTCGGCGCGGGCGTCAAGGCCGTCCACCTCAGCGCTACGGCATAACCGGATCCGGGATCGACATCCGGCGTCTGCGCATAACCGGGCGCCGGGACCGGGGCATCTCGCCCCACCATGGCGAAGGTGTCCCCCGCCTCAGCCACGTCGGAGATGAGCGGGCCGGATTCGGTCGAGCGCACCGTGATCTCAACGGGATCCCCGCCCGCGACCTTGATCGTCTCCGTGCGTGTGGTCAGCGGGATGAGTTCACCGTCGTACTCGTAGGAGTCACCGTCGACCTTGGTGAGGACGAGGTCCGTGACGTCGGGACCGGTGTTGGTGAAGCCCCAGGCGAACCGATCGGTGTGCCCGATGAAGACACCGGGAAGTCCGGCCATCGTCCAGCCCGCTACCTGCAGCGTGCAGTCCGGCGAGTCCACGCGGCAGCGCAGCCCAGACTGGTACCACAGGCTCGGCATAGCGGGTGCCAAATGCGGGTCGTTCGACAGGATCGGCATGCCCGTCGCCGTGTGCTCACCGGATACCGCCCATGAGTTGGACCCGATACCGTCTCCGGTCGGCCCGAGCCACGGATCGAGCAGCTTCGCGGTGGCCTCGACGGCCAGGAGGGTGTCCGCGATCTGCGGCACAGCATCCGGGGTGACCGACATCGCGGCTGACGCTGATACGACCGAGCCAGGCACGTAGGCACCATCAGTTACAGCGCCCCCTTCGACGATCGGCCGGTTGCGGTCATAGGGGTACGGCGGGAAGACCTGCTGAGCCTGATCGATCGACGTGGTGGTCGCGTAGACAACACGAGCGATTTCATCGGACATGTTGCCGCGCAGGTCCCAGGCGAGGGCTTTCAGCCAGGCAACCGAGTCAGCGGGCACCCACGGCTCGATGACGTAATCAGGATTCTGCAGCGACAGGACCGTGTACTCCAGGCTGATCTCGGGCTTGGATCGACCGTCGAGGTAGGCGTTCACACCCGCCGCGTACGCATCGAGCATCGCGAGGGAATGATCACTCAGGAGTCCGAGCTCCTCCTCGGCGATAAGTCGCCAGCCAAGCGTGCGCAGGAATGAGTCGGTCGGCACCTGACTCTCGCCGAACATCTCCGACAGCCGGCCAGCGGTGATGTGGCGGCGCACGTCCATCTCCCAGAATCGATCCTGGGCGTGCACGTACCCCTGGGCGAACATCAGGTCGGTGTCGGAATCGCCGTAGATCGTCGGGATACCAAGGTCATTGCGAACGACGTCGACCGTCGACACAAGCCCCGCGAGTTCGATCTGGCCGTCAGTCTGGGGCCAGCTGCGCTTCACCGTCCACTGGGCGAACGAGGAAGCGGTAGCCACCAGGAGGAGCAGTACCACTCCGATAGTGCCCAGGATCCAGAGCCAGACGCGGCGCTTGCGGGAGGGAGCGGTTCTTTCGGCGGTCACGAGGCCAGGCTAGGGCTTTGCCAGCGATCTGCGAGGCAAAGGTGAACAGCAGGTGAATACAGCAGGGCGGCTTGCAGCCGAGGCCACATGATCGGCAAGAATCCGTTCCTGAACGCAGGCCGATTACTCGGAGGACCGCTTGGACTGGTTCTTGATCGCGATCATTCTCGTGGTCGCGCTCGCACTCATCTTCGACTTCACCAACGGCTTCCACGACGCCGCGAACGCCGTGGCCACGGTTGTCGCCACCCGTGCCCTCCCGGCAAAGTGGGCCCCCCCGTTCTCTGCTTTCTTCAATTTCGCCGCCTTCTTCATCGTTGGCACTGCCGTGGCGAATACGGTCGCCAAGACCGTGAATGCGGAGAAGGCAACGCTTGCGGTGATCTTCTCTGCCCTCTTTGCCGCGATCGCCTGGAACTACATCACCTGGGCCATCGGCATGCCCTCGTCGTCGAGCCACGCCATCATCGGTGGTCTGGTC
>JAYNIC010000042.1:7946-12631 GCA_038108715.1 Candidatus Nanopelagicales bacterium
CTTGCGGTTCTCGGGATCGTAATTCCAGCGGCCGCCGGCGGGCTCGCCGCCATCGACTGGGGCAGCGTCAGCAAGGCCGCCATTGGCATCATCGCCTCGCCCGTCGTCGCGCTCTCGATTGCGTTTCTCGCGGTGTACGTCGTTGGCCTCGTGCAGAGGATCACTAAGTGGCATGACAATCACCCGGTCTTCAAAGGGACGCAGGTCGTGTCGGCGGCGGCACTGAGCTTCGGTCACGGCGCGAACGACGCACAAAAGACCATGGGAGTCATCGCCGCGCTTCTCCTCGGAGCGGGCTACACCAGCATGGATGAGACCGGCTCCACGGTTATCGTCCCGACATGGGTTGCCTTCGCTGCGTATTCAGCCATCGCGCTCGGCACCCTCTGGGGCGGCTGGAAGATCATCGAGACCATGGGCCTGCGGCTCACCACCCTGTATGCCAACACTGGCGTGGCTGCCAACATCGGCGCCGTCACGGCAATCTTCGGAGCCACGTCTGTCGGAATGCCCATCTCGACCACCCACGCTGCCGCTTCGGCCGTGGTCGGTGCGGGCATCGGGTCAGGAAAGGGTGCGAACTGGAAGGTCGTCGGCGAGATGGTCCTGGCGTGGGTCGTCACCATTCCGCTCGCTGGATCCTTGGCGTTTGGCATGTACTACCTCACGCGCCTGCCGACTGTGCTGGCCTGGATCGCCGTGGGTGGCGTGACCATCGCCTTCGCGGCGTGGGCGCTGTGGGCCATGTTCCACACGATTCACGCTTCGGATGTGGAGAAAGAGATCCTGCCCGAGGACCAGTTGGACGACGGCCCCGAGCCCATGCATCCCCACCTAAAGGGGCACGGACCGGTCGAGTAAACATCCCTCGGTGAGGGGCTGGCGAAGAGGTGAGCCGAGGGCTAGCGGTGCGGCTGCGCCGGGTGGCCGCCCTCAAGTGCACGGAGTACCAAGGTGTCCGGCAGGACGTCCACATGGCGCGACACAGCCCGGAAGACTCGGCGTACGCGATCAGTGAACATGAACACAAGGTAAACAGATACCGTCCCAATGTCAAATCAATTCGACATCTTGGCCCTGGAGTGTCCACTTCTATCGACACCTTATTGTGACTTCGTCAGATCCGGACGACATCCCAACAAACGCGCCAGGGGCTGGCGGCGGCGCGCAGGTACGGGGCTCTAGCCCCCGCGATGCCACTCGGGCCGGTCAACTCCGAGGGCCTTGGCCAGGGTGCGCGCGTTGCGCCAGATGTCCTTGGGCGGATGACCCGATCGCACGGCCGCGGACCGTACCGCCAGCACGGCCTCCCCGGTGTCTACGGCGGAGAAGTACGCGGCCAGGACCGTGGCGGAGTCGTCAGGTACTCGCCCGGCGGCCAGGGCCTCCATGATCTGGGAAACGCTGAGGCGCCGGCGCGCGGCTCCGATACGGCGAATACTCGCCTCGAGTGACGCATCGTCGGCCGCGCGATCTACCTCGGTGGGGATTGCCAGAGGGACCCCCAGGACGGCGAGCAGGGCGAAGAGTCTGCTTGCGCCGATCTCCATGTCCTCGCGGCCGCTCTCCAGGTAGTTCAAGGTGGCCCGCGAGACCCCGCCCAGTTTGGCCAGGTCCTTCTGACTCAATCCCGAAGCCTTCCGATAAGCCCGGATGACGGCACCGACGGCTGCCACAGTCAGCGGTCCGGATCCGGTCATGACTGCAGGCTAGGCGGTCGGCACGTCGAGCGAGCATCCTGGTCGGCATCAGCGCGGGGTCAACGCATGCTACGTTCCGCCGATGGTCCACGTCACGCCCCTGGACCCCGCCCGGGCTCCCGTGGTCGTCATGTTCATTCGCCATGGCGAGAAGCCCAGCGACCACGGCACCCCCCGCGGGATCAATCCGCACGGCGAACACGACGACCACTCACTGTCAGTCCGCGGCTGGATGCGAGCCGGCGCTCTGGCCGCCTGGCTGGCGCACGCGCCGCACCCCGACCTCCATCCGCCCCAACGCATATTGGCCACCAAGCCGTCCGCTGAGGCCAAGAGTCGAAGGGAATTGGATACCGCCCAACCGATTGCACGGCGCCTGCAGGTCATCGTCGACAGTGACATCGAGCGCGGGAGTGAGCGCAGCGTGCGTGAATCAATTCTCAGTGACCCGCGGCCAACGTTGGTCGTATGGCACCACGGAGCGATGGGACATCTGGTGCGGGGCTTTCCCATCGTCAACGACGACGAGGTCCCGCACCACTGGCCCGATGATCGCTTCGATCTGCTGTGGCTACTGCGTCGTGACTCTTCGGACTCTGAGTACACGTTCTCGCAGATAGATCAGGGCCTTCTCGACGGTGATCTGCTCCCGGGAGACACCTCCGCCTAGCTGTGGTCAGCCCGTCAAGTCCGAAGTAAGGGCACCGGGCCGCAGCCCCAACTCAGCCTCCGCCGCAAGACGAGACCACCCGTCAATCTGTTCGCGGGAGAGCAGGTCGCCGTGAGCCACACGTTGGAGAACCAGGCCGTCAATCAGGGAGAGGATGCGCCAGGCGCTGGCGTCCGGGTCTACGCAGGACATCTGACCCGCCGCAACACCAGCCCGCAAGATTGCCGCCAAGACACGCTGCCACTCCTCGTTGAGCGCACGGGAGGTCTTGCGCAGCGCCGGCCGTCGGGAAGCCTCCGCCCACGCGTCGAGCCAGATCTGCATCCCAAGATCGCCGTCAGCATCAGACATTCCACGGTCATACGTGTCGAAGAACCTCATCAGCCGGTCAAGTGGATCGCCGGCTTCGTTGATTGACGCCACGACGCTGTTCAGATCAGCGCGTGCCTCCTCGGCGAAAGCCTCCGCAATCAGTTCATCCATGGAGTCGTAGTAGTGGTGGATGAGGCCGCTTGAGGTGCCCAGTTCGCTCGCAACGTCCCGTACGCGGGTGCCGGCAATGCCCTGACGCGCCATGACGCGCCGCGTAGCGGCGATGATTGCCGCACGACGATCATCGGGCGCCATTCGGGTCACACGGATACGCTACGGCCTATTGCGCAATTGTCCAATAGGGGCCTAGTGTGTCGCGCAAGCTCGGTAGCCACACACCTGACCCTGGGAGTCGCCATGATGCGGACCACGCCACTGCACCCCCGGCTCGCTGAACTGAGCCAGACTCAGATGTGGGGCAACTGGGCCGGCTACCTCTCCGCCGTTCGGTTTGACCTGTCCAGTAAGCACGAGTACTTCGGTGTGCGCAACGCTGCCGGACTGTTCGATACGTCGCCGCTGTACAAGTACTGGATTCGCGGCAAGGACGCCGAGCGCCTCTGCTCGTATGTATTCGCGCGCGATATTCGGGGACTCAAAGATGGCAGGGCGCAGTACACGATCTGGTGCGACGACGATGGGTTCGTCATGGAGGACGGGGTCATCTTCCGCTTTTCCTCCGACGAGTTCCTCCTCACCGCGGCCGAGCCCAACATGGGATACCTGCAATCACTGGCGCGGCTGTACGACGTAGAAATCGTTGATGCGAGCGAGGATTACGCCTCCCTCGCGATCCAGGGACCACGCTCCCGCGCCATCGTTGAATCACTGACTCCGGACATCGCCGAACTTCGCTACTTCGGCTTCGTTGAGACCAAGATTGCCGATTCACACGTCGTCGTGAGCCGCACCGGATTCAGCGGCGACCTTGGGTATGAACTGCTGATCCCCAAGAACGACGCGCTGCCGGTCCTCGACGCCATCCTCGAGGCCGGCCGCGCCCACGGTTTGCGGCCCTACGGTGAAGAAGCGCTCAGCATGACGCGCATCGAGGCCGGCCTCCCGCTGATCGGCGTGGAGTTCAACTCCAGCCGGTATGCCTATTCCGAACACGAGCGATTCACTCCCGACGAATTGGGTCTCGGCTGGCTCCTGCGCGGAATCGACGACGACACCCGGCCCTTCATCGGTCGTGACGCAATCAGGCGCGAGCGCGCCGAGGGCACCTCCCGCTGGAGCACCGTCGGCATCACCGTGGAGTGGGCCGACTACTACGAACTCTTCGACTCACGTGGCATCCCACCCGTACCCGATGAAGTCCCCGTCGGCTGGGAGTCGATGCTCTACAACGCAAATGACAAGCGCATCGGGTACGCGACGAGCTTCATGTACTCCCCCGTCCTACAACGCCACATCGGGATAGCTCGGGTCAAGCCGAAATACGCCGACCCGGGCACCGAGGTTTTCATCGAGCAGACCGTCGACCACGAGTACATCAACGTACGGGCTGTCGTCACGACGCTTCCGTTCTACAACCCGGAGAGGAAGACCTCCTGATGACAGACACCCAACGCTACGACGCGATCGTCATCGGCGGAGGCCACAACGGCCTGACCAACGCGGCGTACCTCGCCAAGGCCGGTCAGCGGGTTCTCGTCCTCGAGCAACGAGACGTGGTGGGCGGCGCAGCCATCACCGAGGAACTTCGACCCGGCTTCAACTTCACCACCTTCTCCTACGCGCTGAGCCTGCTGCGTCCAGAGATCATCGCTGAACTCGATCTGGTGCGCTTCGGGTTCATGCCCCTCTACATGCGTTCGCACTTCGCACCGATGGACAATGGCGACTACTTCCTGATCGGGCCGGATGCCGCGGTCAACCGACAGGAGATCGCCCGGCACTCCAAGGCGGATGTCGACGGAATGGAGCGGTTCGAGCACGAC
>JAYNIC010000043.1:0-11671 GCA_038108715.1 Candidatus Nanopelagicales bacterium
CCCTCAGCCAGTGCGATCAGGGCCGGCCGGGTGAGTTCTTCGCGGGGATCGTGTCGGAGGAATCCCTGGCCGACGAAGAAGGCGGTGGGGCCGAGGGCCCAGCGCTTGCGCTCGGGCAGATGGATGACGTAGCCGTCATCGCGGAGCACAGCGAGCAGGTGGTACGTCGTACTCCGGGGGGCGTCGATCACCCTCGCAAGGGCCGTCGCCGTGGACGGGCCGCGCTCGGCAAGGGCGCGGAGGAGGGCGCCGGCCTGGGTTACGGCGGGGACCCTGCTCACGGGTAAAGTCTGGGATCCCAGACATCTGCCGTCAAGAAGGCCTACTCGCGGGCATCGGGACGCTGTTGGGTAGCGCCATGACCGTTGACGTTGGCCTCGCGCCCCTCACCATGGCTGAGGTGGTGGCCGTCGCTCGCGAGGGCGCCCCCGTTCGCCTCACCGAGGAGTCCCTCTCCGAGATGGCCCGCAGCCGCGCGGTGATCGACGCCCTGGCGTCGTCCCCGGAACCGGCGTATGGCGTCTCGACTGGTTTCGGCGCCCTCGCCACGGTGCACATTCCGCCGGAGCAGCGCGCCCACCTGCAGGAGTCACTGGTGCGCTCGCATGCGGCGGGTACCGGTCCGGAAGTAGAGGACGAGGTCGTGCGCGCCACGATGCTGCTGCGACTGAGGACCCTGGCCACCGGTCGCACCGGCGTGCGGCCATCGACGGCCCAGGCGTACGCGGAGTTACTCAATGCCGGTATCAGCCCGGTCATCTACGAATACGGCTCCCTCGGGTGTTCGGGCGATCTGGCGCCCCTTTCGCACATTGCCCTGGCGCTGATCGGTGAGGGTGAGGTTCGCAACCGAGATGGTGAGCTGATGCCAGCGGCGCAAGCGTTGGCCGATGCGGGCAGTGTGCCGATTCGTCTGGCGGAGAAGGAGGGCTTGGCGCTCATCAACGGCACCGACGGCATGCTCGGCATGCTCGTCCTCGCGCTTGCCGACCTGCAGATGCTGGTGACGACCGCCGATATTTCGGCGGCCATGTCCGTCGAGGCGCTCTTGGGCACCGACCGTGTGCTGGCCGATGATGTGCAGCAGCTCCGACCGCATCCCGGTCAGCGCATCAGTGCCGCCAACATGCGTCGAGTGCTGCGCGACTCCCGCATCGTCGCGAGTCACGCAGGGCCCGACGACACACGCGTGCAGGATGCCTACTCCCTGCGCTGTGCGCCGCAGGTCAATGGTGCGGCCCGCGACACCCTCGACTACTGCTCCGTCGTCGCCGAGCGGGAACTCGCTGCCGCCATCGACAACCCCGTGGTGACGCTGGACGGCCGAGTCGAGAGCAACGGCAACTTCCACGGTGCACCCGTTGCCTACGCGCTGGACTTCGTCGCCATTCCTGTGGCCGACGTCGCGAGCATGAGCGAACGGCGTACCGATCGGATGCTGGACCGGCACCGCAGTCACGGTCTGCCGCCCTTCCTGGCCCACGAGGCAGGCGTCGACAGCGGCCACATGATCGCCCAGTACACCGCGGCGGGCATCGTGCATGAGTTGAAGCGACTTGCCGTCCCGGCGAGCGTCGATTCGATTCCCTCCAGCGCCATGCAGGAGGACCACGTATCGATGGGCTGGTCCGCCGCCCGCAAGTTGCGCACAGCCGTCGATGGGCTCGCGCGGGTGCTCGCCATCGAGATCCTCACGTCGGCTCGCGCGCTTGATCTGCGCGCTCCGATCACCCCCGCCGACGCGACCGGGGCCGTGGTCGCCCTGCTGCGTGAGCAGGTCGACGGCCCCGGACCCGATCGCCACCGTGCCCCCGAGATCGCCGCCGCCGCTGACCTCGTTCGCTCGGGCGCGGTCCTGCGCTCCGTCGAGGCGGTCACCGGCCCGCTTAACACACTCCCCACCGACCAAACGGAGATCTGACATGTCCGACGCACTCCCCGGCGCTCGCCCCGTCTCCGCCCCGCGCGGCACGACGTTGACGGCACGCGGTTGGCCACAGGAGGCCGCGCTGCGCATGCTGCAGAACAACCTCGACCCCGAGGTTGCTGAGCACCCGGACAAACTCGTTGTCTATGGCGGCACCGGGCGAGCGGCGCGTGACTGGGCGTCCTTCGATGCGATGGTCCGCACGCTGACGACCCTGGCCGACGACGAGACCATGCTCGTGCAGTCGGGGCGCCCCGTGGGTGTCTTCCGCACCCATGAGTGGGCGCCGCGCGTACTCATCGCGAACTCCAACCTCGTTGGCGATTGGGCCAACTGGCCGGAGTTCCGCCGGCTGGAGCAGATGGGTCTCACGATGTACGGCCAGATGACCGCTGGGTCATGGATCTATATCGGCACCCAGGGCATCTTGCAGGGCACCTACGAGACGTTCGCTGCCGTGGCGGCGCGCAAGTTCGGCGGCACTCTCGCGGGCACGCTCACGCTGACCGCCGGTAGCGGTGGCATGGGTGGCGCCCAGCCGCTCGCCGTCACGATGAATGAGGGCGTCTGCCTGCTCGTTGATGTCGATCCGACTCGACTGGCCAAGCGCGTGAAGGACCGCTACCTCGATGAGATCGCGGACGACCTTGACGACGCGATTGAGCGGGTGACCGCGGCCAAGCACGAGCGTCGTGCACTGAGCGTCGGCGTCGTCGGGAATGCCTCTGTCGTCTTCCCCGAACTGCTGCGACGCGGTGTCGAGATCGACATCGTCACCGACCAGACCAGTGCGCATGATCCGCTGAGCTATCTCCCCGACGGCATCGACCTCGAGGACGCCCCGGACTATGCCGCCAAGAAGCCCGAGGAATTCACCGACCGGGCTCGCCTCTCCATGGCTAAGCACGTTGAGGCGATGGTCGGCTTCATGGATGAGGGCGCCGAGGTCTTCGACTACGGCAACTCGATCCGCGACGAAGCGCGCCTGGGCGGGTTCGGTCGAGCCTTCGAGTTCCCCGGCTTCATCCCGGCGTACATCCGACCTCTTTTCTGCGAGGGCAAAGGCCCGTTCCGCTGGGTCGCGCTCAGCGGTGATCCCAAGGACATCTGGGCGACGGACAGGGCCGTGCTCGACCTCTTCCCGGACAACGATCACCTGCGTCGCTGGATCACCATGGCGTCCGAGCGCGTGGCCTTCCAAGGCCTGCCAGCGCGTATCTGCTGGCTGGGCTATGGCGAGCGCGACAAGGCTGGCGAACGCTTCAACGAGATGGTGGCCAGCGGTGAGGTGTCAGCGCCGATCGTCATCGGTCGCGATCATCTTGACTGTGGCTCGGTCGCGTCGCCGTACCGCGAGACGGAGGCGATGGCGGATGGCTCCGATGCCATCGCGGATTGGCCGTTGCTCAACGCGCTGCTGAACACCGCCTCGGGCGCAAGTTGGGTATCGCTGCACCACGGTGGCGGTGTGGGAATTGGCCGGTCGATTCACGCCGGCCAGGTGAGCGTCGCCGATGGCACCGAACTAGCGGCGGAGAAGCTGCGCCGTGTGCTCACCAATGATCCGGGCACGGGAGTCATTCGTCACTGCGATGCCGGCTATGAGTTGGCCGACGAGGTCGCCGACGAGCGGGGCGTACGCGTCCCGATGCGCGAGGGCTGATCGTGGCCTCGGTCGCTTGGACCAACATCGGCGAACTCGCCACTGCGGATTCGTCGATGGGCGAGGGCCTTCTCGGCGTCCTGACCGACGCGGCGGTCGTGGCCGAGGATGGTGTCATCGCCTGGGTGGGACCTTCGGCATCCTGCCCGGCGACCGATGAGGTGGTCGATGTCGGTGGAGCCGCGGTCATCCCCGGGTTCGTCGATGCTCATACGCATCCAGTGTTCGCCGGAGAGCGGTCGGCGGAGTTTGCCGCCCGGATGACCGGCACGCCGTACGCCGCCGGGGGAATCCGGACGACGGTCGCGGCGACACGGGCGGCGAGCGACGAAGCCTTGCGGGCGAACGCTGAGCGGCTAGCAGCGGAGGCGTTACGACAGGGGACGACCACGATCGAGGCGAAGTCCGGCTACGGGCTCACTGTGCACGATGAGGCGCGCTCTTTGGTGGCGGCGTCGGCGGTGACGGATGAGACCACCTTCCTCGGTGCGCATGTCGTGCCGGCGGAGTACGCCGAACGTCCCGATGATTACGTGGCTTTGGTCGCGGGGGAGATGCTGCAGGCGTGTGCGCCGCATGCGCGGTGGGCCGACGTCTTCGTCGAGCGCGGTGCGTTCGATGTCGATCAGGGGCGCGCCATTCTCAGCGCCGCCCGCGACGCCGGACTCGGTCTCCGGGTGCACGGCAACCAACTCGGTTTCGGTGGCGGTGTTGCGCTGGCGGTTGAGTTGGGTGCGGCATCCGTCGACCACTGCACGCACCTGACCGATGACGACATCGAGGCGCTGGCGGGTTCGAATACGGTGGCGACGTTGGTGCCGGGAGCGGAGTTCTCCACGCGGTCTGACTATGCGCCAGCCCGGCGACTCTGGGATGCCGGGGTGACGGTCGCCATCGCCTCGGACTGCAATCCGGGATCGTCGTACACGACGTCGATGCCGCTGATGATCGCACTGGCCGTGCGCGAAATGGGACTATCGCCCGCCGAAGCTGTGTGGTCGGCGACCGCCGGTGGTGCGGCGTCCCTTCGGCGCGACGACGTCGGCGTGATCGCGTTGGGTCGGCGTGCGCACCTGGTGGCGCTGGATGCACCGTCGTACATCCACCTCGCCTATCGACCTGGCGTGCCCCTCGTCACCCACGTCTGGCGGCACGCGTCACGTTCGTTGCCGTGACCGCGATCGTGGGCGATGCGCCCGCGCGAACTGCACAGAAGGTGACACGTTCTACCGGCCCTTGCCGGGCTTCTGGAACTCCTGGAAGGCCCAGCCGGTGACCTTGCGCTTGCCGATCGTGCCCTTGACCGAGGTGACCCCTTCGAACACCGATCGGCCGACGATGACGGCCTCCTGGTTGGGCACCGCCTGTTTGATCGTGAACTTCACCTGCTTGCCCCGAGGGTTCGCGTCGAGCAGAACCTTCCATGTCAGGTAGTAGGAGTTGCCGCTGATCGGGTCGGTCCACAGTGAGTTCTTCACCGGGGTCATGTGGATGTCATCGATTCCCCAGAACATCGACCCGCTCAAGGCACCGTTTGGCGCTTTCGGACCCTTAGGCGACACCAGCGTGGCGTAGGGGAACGTCCCGACTCCGAGACCGGTGTCGTCGGACATCGTGTAGCCGATCTTGAACGCCTCGCCGGTGTCCGGGATGGCCACGCTGAACTCATTCCACCCGATTCCGCCACCCCCGGCCACCACTTCCTGCGCCTGTGGAGAGAACGACCGTACGACGTTGTCGGTCCACAGCCAGCCCGCCGTGCCGTGGTCGACGACGTAGCCGTCCTTCTGGACGACGAAATCCTGCACTTTGAGCATCGGGCTGGTGAAGTAGTACTGGCCTTGGCTCCACATGGAGTCATCGGTGCCCTGCAGGTAGTCGACGACCGATCCGCCGTACTCCTCGTTGATCGCCGCTCGCTGCGGCGGGAAGATCCACATGGGAGAGAAGCCGGCTGGTCCGTAGCCCCACTGCATGATGCCGGTGGTGTCCTTGGCCCGAACGTAGATGTCGAGTCGCTCGAACAGGGGCGCGGTCTGGGCCAGGTTCACCATCGAGGCCGTGATCTCGTAGATCGTGCCCTTCGCTCCCACCTTGCCCCGCACGGCCCGTACGTCGACGAACTCCGGCTGCGACAAGGATGCCTCCGGGTTGGTTGCGCGAACGGACCAGGGAAAGCGCGTGAAGTTGACCGGTAGTTGAAGTTCGGCGAGTCCGGAGAATCCGCCCGCGGCGTACCCATCGCCATCGTTGTAGAGGACCCCGGCGGTCACGCCTTCGGCCAGGATCCCGAAGGGGCCGACTCTTGTGTCATCGCGCTGCATCTCGACCGCGAGCACGCTGGTGCCGCCGTCCGCGGAGATGAGGGGACCACCCCAGACGAAGGACTGCTCGGTGTATTGATGCTGGTCGGTGGACAGGAAGGTCCGCAGGCCGGCTGGGCTCGCGGCCTGAATCGTCGTGATATCGGGCGAGTAGTAGGCGTCGCCTGTTCCCCACTCGTCGTAGGGAAGTGCGTTCGCGGCACCCGGGGTGAGGAGTGCGGCGCCGGCAGCGATTGTGATGACGATGGTGCGAATCGAGCGGCTCACGGCGGCCTCCAACCTGTGCGTCACCACTCCAAGTGAGGTGACGACTCCGCCCACCGTACGTCGTGGACGGAATGGTGGAAGGGACTTTCGTCAGGGATCTGCGGATGCCTCGGTGCAGAGGAGGAGAGCCTGCTCGAGGCGCTCTGGGGGCGTCCCGGAGACCTGGTGCAGCGGTAGACGTGGTGCGACCCGATGTGCGATGACGTCCTCTACGCGTAGCCGGTACGCGGGTCCATCGCGCTGTCCGAGATCGGCCCGCCATGGAAAGTCAGGGGCGCACCACAGGAGTACGTCGTACGTCGACGCATCGGCGATGCCACCCGCGAGGAGGGAGTCAACGTCGAAGTACGCGACGCTGTAAACGGCCGTCATCAGGGGGAGTGGGTCGGCGATCATCGCGCGGTTCACCGCCATCTGCTGGGCGAGGTAGATGCCCTCCTGATCGGCCGGGGTCGGAATTCGCCCGAAGTCGCGCACGAAGTCGCGCAGGTACTCCTCGGCCACAAAGCCGGGCAGCTCCTCGGCGAGGGCCATGGCCAATGTCGTCTTGCCGGTGGATTCACCACCGAGCAGGCCGATTCGCCGTGGGCTCACGGCCACATCATGACCACCCCCCTCGTGTGCACCGGAAGTGAGGGCCGGGGTTGCCAGCACGGTTACCGGCGAGTAGCGTTATTGACAGATGCTCAACAACGCACGCTTTGGCAGGGAGGCCCAGATGAGCGAGGCATTCATATTCGAGGCGATCCGCACTCCGCGCGGGCGAGGCAAGGCGAACGGCTCGCTGCACAGCGTCAAGCCGGTGTCGCTGGTGACCGGGCTCGTCGACGAGTTGCGCACCCGTCATCCGGACCTCGACACCGATCAGGTCGACGACCTCATCCTGGGGTGCCTCACACCGCTGGGCGACCAGGGCGCGGACATCGCCAAGACCGCCGCGATCGCCGCGGGCCTGCCCGACACGGTCGCCGGCATGCAGATCAACCGCTACTGCTCCTCGGGTCTGGAGGCCATCAACATCGCGGCGCAGAAGGTGCGCGCCGGCTGGGACCAGATGCTGTTCGCCGGTGGTGTCGAGTCGATGAGCCGCGTGCCGATGGGCAGCGACGGTGGCCCGTGGGCGATGGATCCGCAGACGGCCTACAACTCCTACTTCGTGCCGCAGGGCATCAGCGCTGACCTCATCGCGACGATCGAGGGCTTCTCGCGCGACGACGTCGACACCTACGCGGCCCGCTCGCAAGAGCGCGCCGCCGCGGCGTGGTCCAGCGGCCGCTTTGCCAAGTCCGTGGTACCGGTCAAGGACATCAACGGCGTGACGATCCTCGACCACGACGAGTTCATGCGGCCCGACACCACCGTGGAGTCCCTGTCCAAGCTCAACCCGTCGTTTGCCGCCATGGGTGACATGGGCGGGTTCGACGCGGTGGCCCTGCAGAAGTTCCACTGGGTCGAGCGCATCGATCACGTGCACACGCCTGGCAACTCCTCCGGCATCGTCGACGGTGCCGCGCTCACGATCGTCGGCAGCGAAGCCGCCGGCAAGGCCTCAGGCCTGACCCCGCGTGCGCGCGTCGTGGCCACCGCGGTCACCGGTGCCGATCCGACGATCATGCTCACCGGGCCCACGCCGGCCACGAAAAAGGTACTCGCGGCCGCCGGTCTCACACCGAAGGACATCGACGTCTGGGAACTCAATGAGGCGTTCGCGTCCGTGGTTCTCAAGTGGATGCGCGACTTCAACCTCGACATCGAGCAGGTCAACGTCAATGGCGGCGCGATCGCCATGGGCCACCCGATCGGCGCGACCGGCGCCATGATCACCGGCACCGTGATGGACGAACTCGACCGCATCGGCGGACGTTACGGCCTCATCACGCTGTGCATCGGTGGCGGCATGGGGATCGCGACCATCATCGAGCGGGTCTGAGGGAGTACGCCGTGAGCGACGTGAACATGTTCAATTGGGAGAAGGGCGCCGATGGCGTCGTCGTCTTGACGATGGACGACCCGGGCGGCAGTGCCAACACGATGAACGACACGTTCATCGATTCTTTGGAAAAGACCCTCGATCGTCTCGAGGCGGAGAAGGACGACATCACCGGCGTCGTCATCACCAGCGCGAAGAAGACTTTCTTCGCCGGTGCGGACCTCAACATGATCATCAAGGCGACGCCTGCCGACGCTGAGCGCCTCCAAGCCGAAATCAACCGCATCAAGGCGGCCTTCCGGCGCCTGGAGACCCTCGGCAAGCCCGTGGCCGCTGCCATCAATGGAGCTGCCCTCGGCGGTGGCTATGAGATCACCCTCGCCTGCCACCACCGCGTTGCCCTCGATACGCGCGGCAGTGAAATCGGACTGCCCGAGGTCACCCTCGGCCTGCTGCCCGGAGCTGGCGGTGTCGTGCGCACCACGCGCATGTTCGGCCTGCAGAAGGCGCTCATGGAGGTCCTGCTCCAAGGCCAGCGCCGCAAGCCTGCGGACGCGCTGGCCAAGGGCCTCGTTGACGAACTCGCGACGACCCCCGAGGAGATGCTGGCCAAGGCCAAGGCGTGGGTTCTCGCCAACCCCGAGGCCGTTCAGCCGTGGGACGCCCAGGGTTACAAGATGCCCGGAGGCACGCCGAGCAATCCCAAGCTCGCGATGATGCTGCCGGCGTTCCCGGCCAATCTGCGCAAGCAGATCAAGGGTGCGCCGATGCCCGCGCCACTCGCGATCATGTCGGCCGCGGTCGAAGGAGCCCAGGTCGACTTCGCCAACGCGATGACCATCGAGACGCGCTACTTCGCCAACCTCGCCGTCGGACAGGTAGCCAAGAACATGACGCAGGCGTTCTTCTTCGACCTGCAGCACATCACCAAGGGCGGTGCTCGCCCCGAGGGCTACCCGAGGTACGAGCCGCAGCGCGTGCTGGTCATGGGCGCGGGAATGATGGGTGCTGGCATCGCCTATGTCTGCGCCCGTAACGGCATCGAGGTCGTGCTCGTCGACACCTCGTTGGAGTCGGCGGAGAAGGGCAAGGCCTACTCGCAAACGATCCTCGACAAAGCCATTTCGCGCGGCAAGATGACCGAGGCCCAGCGCGATGAGGTACTTGCCCGCATCACCCCGACCGACAACATCGAGCAGGCCAAAGGTGTCGATCTCGTTATCGAGGCTGTCTTCGAGAATCAGGAACTAAAGGAGGAGGTCTTCGGCCGCATTGAGCAGGTTGCGGCTCCCGACGCACTCCTGGGGTCCAACACCTCGACGCTCCCGATCTCCGGCTTGGCCCACGCCGTCTCGAGGCCGGAGGACTTCATCGGACTGCACTTCTTCTCCCCGGTCGACAAGATGCCGCTGTTGGAGATCGTCGTGGGAGAGAAGACCTCCGACGCCACCATCGCCAAGGCACTCGATGTTGCCGCGAAGATCAAGAAGACACCGATCGTCGTCAATGACAGCCGCGGCTTCTTCACCAGCCGCGTCATTGGCACGTTCATGGGCGAGGCCGTCGCGATGCTGGCTGAGGGCGCTCCGGCGGCCTCGATCGAGCAGGCGGGTCTGCAGGCCGGCTACCCGACCGGTCCGCTCGCGCTCTTTGACGAGGTCAGCCTCACCCTGGGTCGTCGTATCCGCGAGGAGGCGCGGGCAGCCGCCGTGGCCGCAGGCCAGGAGTTCCCCGATCACCCCTCGAACGCCGCCGTCGACCGGATGGTGCTGGAGTTCGAGCGTGGTGGAAGGGCCGCGGGCGCCGGCTTCTATGAGTACGCCGAGGGCAAGCGCCTGAGCCTGTGGGATGGCCTGGTGGAGAACTTCGGTGGAGAGAACCTCGACATTCCCTTCGAGGACATGAAGGAGCGCATGCTCTTCGCCGAGGCGATTGAGTCCATCAAGTGCTACGACGAAGGCGTCCTGCGCTCGGTACCGGAGGCCAACATCGGTTCGATCTTCGGTATCGGGTTCCCGCCGTGGACCGGCGGTGTCCTTCAGTTCGTCAATGGCTACCCCGGTGGTCCGGCTGGCTTCGTCGCTCGCGCCCGCGAACTCGCGGATCGCTACGGCGATCGCTTCACCCCGCCGGAGTCCGTGGTCGCGATGGCAGAGTCTGGTGGTCGCTACGCCTGAGTCGGTGGGCGCTGTCACCGCGCCCACCTCTCGCATGAGCGCCGACGCCCGTCGTGCCCAACTCATCGACATCGGATGGGACCTGCTGCAGGAACGTCCGATCCACGAGTTGGCGCTCGACGAGGTGGCGGCGCGCGCGGGAATCTCGCGCACCCTGCTGTTCCACTACTTCCCGACGAAGGCGGACTTCTACGTCGCCGTCGTTACGGCAGCCAGCGACCATTTGCTGCGGCCTCCGCGCGTGCCCGACGATGCCGCACCGCTAGAAAGGATCCGGCGACTCGTCGAAGGTTTCGTTCGGCTCGTCGAGCGCAACAGGGCGAGCTACACCACGCTTGTTCGCGCGGCGGGCGGTGGTGACCAACGCGTGGTCGACCTCATCGCCAGCACGCGAGATGCGCTGGTTCCCCGCTGGCTCGATGCGGCCGGGGACCCTGATGTCGGTCCGCTCGCCCACCTCGTCGTCCGCGGCTGGCTTGTCGGGATGGAGGAGACGGTCCTTACCTGGGATCCGCAGCAGGTGCCGCGAGAGGCACTCGTCGACCATCTGGTCGCGTCGTTCCTGGCCGAACTCGCGTTGGCCACCGATCCCGAGCGTCTGGTGGAAGTTGCCGACACGCGCCGTTAACTCCCGACTTCACGTGATGCCGGCGCTAATGTCACGCCATGACCGAGGCTGATCTTCGGGACGTCACCGGCCTTGCCGTCTCGGCTCGGCTCGCGCGCATCGCGCTCGCGGTCTCTGCCTTGATCTTTGTCGCACTCGGCCTGCTCTTCCTGATCGATCCCGTACGCGCGGCCGCATGGTTGGAACTTGACCACCTAGATCCCACGGAGTGGGCTCTGCGAGTGGCGGGAGCGGTCATCATCGGTTTGGCCGGTCAGACCTGGTTGGTACGTCGTGCCGGTGACCATCCGGTCATGGGGGCGAGCGCCATGACCCTCATCACCAGCGGCTTGCTCGGCGTTCTCCTGATCACGATGCCGGGGGGATGGGGCTGGTTGCGCATCGCCATGCTGGGCTTTTGCGCGGTGAGCACCGCGGCTTACGTACTCATCCTCACCTCGAGCCGACGCGCCTAAAGCGCTTTACCGGCCCCTGCGTCGTAGATGCGCAGCAGGTCCGGCAGTGCCTGTGCGAACGGCGGGAAGAGGGGGATCGACTCCAGTTCTGCAATCGCCCACCACCGCGCCTCATCGTTCTCCGTGGTGCCGAGCTCGGTGTACGTCGCTCTCTCATCGACCAGGGCGCAGCAGGTGTGATAGCTCCACACGCCAGCTTCAACAACGACCGTGTGAGTCCCAATGATGCGCAATCCGCGCGGCGGCGTACCGATCTCCTCGTCGAATTCGCGCAGGGCCGCATCCTCGGGCAACTCGTCA
>JAYNIC010000043.1:11681-12466 GCA_038108715.1 Candidatus Nanopelagicales bacterium
CGTCACGATCAATCGCTCCGCCCGGTACCGACCACTGGCCATTGCCGCCGTGTACCCAATCCGATCGCCGCGCGAGGAGCAACTCGTCGCGGTGACGCAGCAGCATGCCGGCGGCACCAAAGAGACCCCACATCACGCGACCGTTCGACAGGGTCACCCAGCCGTCGCCAGAGCCCCGAGGCGGCGGCGGCCGGTGGTGGGTCATGGGCAGATCTTCAGTCCTCTTGCTCGACGGCCTGGTAGCGCGCCCAGGACTCCCTGATCTCTTCCTCGGCATCCTCGCGGCCGACCCACGTCGCACCCTCGACGGACTTGCCGGGCTCCAGGTCCTTGTAGACCTCGAAGAAGTGCTGAATCTCCAGTCGGTCGAACTCCGACACGTGGTAGATGTCGCGCATGTGATCTTGGCGCGGGTCACCCGAGGGCACGCACAGCACCTTGTCATCCCCGCCGGCCTCATCGGTCATGCGGAACATGCCCACGGCGCGGCACCGAATGACAACTCCGGGGAAGGTCGGCTCGGCCACCATGACCAGTGCATCCAACGGATCACCATCGAGGCCGAGAGTGTCGTCCACGAATCCGTAGTCGTGCGGGTAGCGGGTCGCCGTGAAGAGCATGCGATCGAGTCGAATCCGCCCTGTCACGTGATCCATCTCGTACTTGTTGCGGCTGCCTGTCGGGATCTCGATTGTGACGTCGAATTCCAGTGGCTGCGGTGTCACGTCGCCTCCTGGCATGGTGGAAGATGCTGTTGATAGGGACACCGCCCCGAGACCCTCCCG
>JAYNIC010000044.1:0-12431 GCA_038108715.1 Candidatus Nanopelagicales bacterium
AACTCTCCGACAATCCTTCCGCGGCGACCAACGGTCGGCAATGCGCGGCACCGCGCCCGAACGTGCGCAGCAATACCGGGCGCAACAACGCCGCCGCGCCGACCGCCGACAACCTGCAATTTCTCGCCGGACTCGATCCGGCGCTGGCCGCGCGGTTGCGGGACATGGCCGCGCCGTACACGAAACCGGTCATCGCGGACGGCGCCGTCGTCGACGAGGCCGACGGGTGTCACTGCGGTCGAGGTGTCGATTCCCAGTACGAGCACGTCGCCACCCTAGGTGCCGACGACCAGGTCAGCGATGTCCGCATCGGACCAGCGGGTGCCAACGCCGCGGACGCGGGCGATGCGGCCGGGTCCCTGCGGTTGCAGCGAAATGTGTAGCCGGTCGTCGGCCAGGTGCTCGACTCGATTCTCACCCCACTCCACCACGGTGACGCAATCCTCAATCGGCAGGTCGAGATCGTCGACTTCCCCGGCGGAGTTCAGTCGATAGGCGTCGACGTGCAGGAGGGGAACCCCGCCCACGGTCGATGGATGCTCGCGAGCAAGGACGAAGGTGGGGCTCGACACGGCACCGCGGATCTGGAGCGCCTCGCCGATGCCTCGCGTCAACGTGGTCTTGCCGGCGCCGAGCTCGCCGGTGAGGATCACCAGATCGCCGCGGCGCAAACGCTCCCCCACGTGCCGGCCCCACCGGACGGTGGCATCGGCATCAGCGAGTTCCACGCAGGCGTCCGTCATGCGATGGACCGCTCGATGAGGCGAAGCAGGTGGCGGTTGACCTCATCCGGCGCTTCGAGGGTCAGCATGTGACCGACGCCGGGCAGGATGACCAACTCTGCCGATGGCGTGCGTCGCACGATCTCGATGCTGTGGCCGGGCGGCGTCAGCAGATCCGCGTCGCCAACCATGATGAGCAGTTCGGCTGCCTCCAGCGCATGCAGGGCATCACGTTTGTCATGCGCCTGGAGCGCTGGCAGGAGGTCTGCAAGAACCTCGACCGGCGTACCGGCGATGAGATCGCCGACCAGCCGCGTGCCGTCCGTCGGCGGAGTAGAGCCGAAGGCGTACGCGCGGGTGACGAGAAGGCCGAGGTCGTTGGACGCGCGACGCGCACGTTCGACGAGCGCCGAGACCGGACCCTCGGACTCCAGTGCCGCACCGATCGCGGGCGCAGCACGGTGGGCGAGTCGGGCCACCGGCCAGGGCAGGCCGAGATCGACGTCGGCGATGCCGCCAGCAGAGGTGGCCAGCAGCGCCACTCCGCGAACCTGATCGCCGAAGATCTTCGGACGCTGATCTGCTAGGGCCATGACCGTCATGCCGCCCATGGAGTGTCCAACGAGGATCACTGGACCGGTGGGTGCCACCGCATCGAGCACGCAGCCGAGGTCCCGGCCGAGACGATCAAGGGTGGTACCCGCCGGGCCTCGTGCTGACGCCCCGTGGCCCCGCTGGTCCCACAGCACAAGACGAGCATGGCGACCGAGGACCGCGCGTTGGTCGGGCCAGGAATCCAAGGACAGTGCATAGCCGTGGGTGAACACGACCGTGGGCGCACCCTCCACATCCTCAATCGGTTCCTCGACCACGACAGCGAGGTCGACACCATCGTCAGTGCGGACGGTGAGTTGGGTGCCCCTCGTCGATCGCGGACCTAGGCCCACGCCCTGCCGCAGGCGGCGGGTGGCGAGCCGTTCGGTCGCCGCACCCACGGCAACGCCCGCGGCCAGAGCGGCCAGCGCCACCAGTGCCTTGGCGGTGGTCGACCGTGTCGACATCACACGGTCCCGGCGAAGCGCCTGGGCACGCGCCCACCGAGCCGCGCAACTATCTCGTAGCCGATGGTGTCGTCCCAGGCGGCCCACTCCTGGGCGGTCGGCTCACCGACATCGCCCGGCCCCCACACGATGACCTCATCACCGGGCATCACTTCGCGATCCCCGACGTCCACGACGAACTGGTCCATGGCGATACGACCCACGACGGGGACGCGCTCTCCGCCGATTTGTACCTGGGCGCCCTGCGCGGTGCGCGGGATTCCGTCCGCGTAGCCCACCGGCACGAGGGCGATCGTCGTCTCCCGCGGCGCCCGCCACGTGAACCCGTAAGACACGCCGTGGCCTGCTGACACCCGCTTGACCGAGGCGAGGGACGCGCGCAGGGTCATGGCCGGTCGCAGGCTGCCCATGTCGACCTTTGGTCCGGGTGGTAGGCCGTACATCGCGATCCCGAGCCGGACGAGGTCATAGTGCGACTCGGGGCGGGTGAGGGTCGCACCGCTGTTCGCGATGTGTCGCAGTGGCGGTTCGACGCCCCTACGTCGAGCGCGGTCGAGTGCCTCGTCGAACACAGCCAACTGCTCCGTCGTCTCGATCGCGTCCGGAACTTCACCGGAGGCGAAGTGTGACCAGATGCCGGCGATCTCAAGGTCTGACCGTCGTTGGAGGACCGCGTCGAGGAGTTCGTCAAACAGGTGGAGTGGGGCACCACCACGCCCCAGTCCGGTATCGACCTTGAGGTGCACGCGCGCGCGCCGCCCGGCCGCGTGAGCCGCATCAGCAACCTCCTGCGCTGCCCAGACAGCTCCAACGTTGAGATCGACGTCTCGGCGCACGCACTCGAGCAGGTCCTCGTCGCCCGGGGCGAATAACCACGCAAGGACCGCGCCGGTGTCTCCGGCATCGCGCAGGGCGATCGCCTCACTGGGCAGCGCCACACCGAGCCACTGTGCCCCAGCCGAACGCGCGGCACGCGCCACCGGCGTGGCACCGTGTCCATAGGCATCCGGCGTCCCCACCGCCATGGTGATGCCATCCGGCTGGTGCCGGTGGCGCAGATTGGCCGCGATGATGTCGAGATCGATGGTCGCTTCGGCCCGATAGCTCATGTGATCACCCCGCGCCGCACGCCGCCGATCGCCTCCGGGAGGGCGGCAATGATGTCAGGGGCCGTGACCGGGCAACCGTCGCGAGCAGCGAGTCGGCCCGCGATCCCGTGGAGACCGACCGCAGCCGCGGCAACGTGCGCCGCCGCATCAGCATCGGGGCAATCGCCGCGCGCTACAGCTCCGGCCAAGAGGGCTCCGGTGAGTCCGGCGAGCACGTCGCCACTGCCCGCTACACCGAGCTCAGGGCCGCCCCAGGTGTCGATGTAGGCCACGCCGCCCGGCGCGGCCACGACAGTCCCGGGGCCCTTGAGGACGACGACCACTCCGAGGTCGCTCGCGGCGGCACGTGCCGCCCCCAGGCGATCCGACTCGGCTCCTTCGCCTAGGTGGTACCCAAGAGCTGCGAACTCTCCTTGATGTGGGGTGATCACGGTGGGAGCGCTGCGGCTCTGGAGCGCCGACCAGGGTCCCTCCTCGCGAAGCATCCGCAGACCGTCCGCGTCTACAACCACCGGTCGGTTCGCAGCCAGAACGGCCGACAAGGTCGCCGCACCGCCCGCATCGATGCCCAGCCCCGGACCGACCGTCCAGGCGGTCGCGCGCTCCACTGTCGCCGGGGCATCCGTTGACACGACGACATCCCAGAACCGATCCACGATCGCGGCCGCGAGTCCGTCACCACGGTCGAGGACATGCACCATGCCGACATTGCCGAATCGGGCACTTCCCGTCGCCATGAAGGCGGCGCCGCGATATCGCGCGCTCCCGGCTGCCACTCCGACCACTCCGCGTGAATATTTGTAGTCGTCGGCTGCGGGCTCCGGCACGCACGCCGCGAGCGCATCCGCGCCGAGAACATGGGTCTTCGGATCAGGGAGCACCGGGCGAAGTCCAATATCGACCCAGATCACCGCGCCGGCGCGGTCCCGCCCAGGCGCCACCAGGAGACCCGGCTTCAGGCACCCGAAGGTGACGGTGGCATCAGCGTCCACCACTCCCGTAGGGTCGGCCACCGCACCGGTGTTCGCGTCGACGCCGGAGGGAATGTCCACCGAGGCGATGAGTGCACCGGACTCCTTCGCGGCAGCGACCATGGCCGCTGCTTCAGCACGCAGCCCACCTCGCCCACCAATGCCAACAATGCCGTCGACCACAAGGTCCGCCTGGGCAACGACCTCGTGACCGTGAGCCGCATCCGTGAGACGACCGCCTGCCTCACGCAGCGCCTGCGCGCCACCGTCATGACAGGTCGAGGACAGGCAGATCGCACGAACCTGTGCTCCTCGGCGCGCCAGTCGTGCCCCTGCGTAGAGCGCGTCGCCACCGTTGTTCCCGCTGCCGATGAGCAGAACGATCCGACTGCCGACAACGTCGACCCCCGCCTCGCGCAGCAGGGTCGCACACGCGTCGGCGAGCCCGGTGGCCGCACGATCCATCAAGGCGCCCTGCGGAAGCCCGGCCATCAGCAACTTCTCGGCCTGCCGAACGGCGGCCACGTCATATACGCCGGCCATCACGACTCTCCGATCGCCTGCGCGACTGCGTTGTCACCATCGTGGGTCAGGGACAGGTGCCACCGCTTGATGCCGAGGCGCTCGGCGACGCTCGCGACGGTGCCCTGCATCTCCACACGCGGGCGTCCGGAGTCATCGACGAGGATCTCGCAGTCGTGCCACGCCATTCCCGCCGGTGCACCGAGGGCTTTGGCGATCGCCTCCTTCGCCGCGAACCGGGCGGCTAGTGAAGCGGGACCGCGCAGGTCTCCGCTTGGCAGTCGGGACTCGCGTTCGGTGAAGAGCCGTTCCACCATGCTCGGACGTCGTTCCATCATTCCAGCGAAGCGGGCGATGACGACGATGTCGATGCCGATACCGACGATCATCGCTACTCCACGGTGACGGACTTGGCGAGATTGCGGGGCTGATCAACGTCGTGCCCCTTCACCGTGGCCATTGCACACGCGAAGATCTGAAGGGGCACAGTGGAGACGAGGGGCTGCATGAGCGTCGGCACCGCCGGCACCCGGATGATGTCGTCGGCGAAGGGCACGACCGACTCGTCGCCCTCTTCGGCCACCACGATGGTGCGTGCGCCGCGGGCGCGCACCTCTTGGATGTTGGAGATCATCTTGCCGTGCAGGACGGCGCGACCCTTCGGCGACGGCACGACGCAGATGACCGGAACGCCGGGTTCAATCAGGGCGATCGGGCCGTGCTTGAGTTCGCCAGCCGGGAATCCCTCGGCATGCATGTAGGCGAGTTCCTTGAGTTTGAGGGCGCCCTCGAGGGCGACCGGGTAGCCCACATGACGGCCAAGGAAGAGCACAGATTTCGCGTCGACGAGTTCACGTGCCAGCGCCTGCACACCTTCGCTCGTGTCGAGCACGAGATCCACCGCTTGCGGCATGTCCGACAGGTCTGTCAGCACACTGCGGATCTCGTCCCCGAACATGTTGCCGCGCACCTGGGCGAGATAGAGCCCCACGAGGTACGCCGCGATGATCTGGGTGAGGAAAGCCTTGGTGGACGCGACGGCGACCTCCGGTCCGGCATAGGTGTAGAGCACGGCATCGCACTCGCGTGGAATGGTCGATCCCACGGTGTTGCAGATCGCCAGTGCGCGCGACCCCTGCTCGCGGGCATGGCGCAGGGCCATGAGCGTGTCCATCGTCTCGCCGGACTGGGAGATGGCGATCGTGAGTGTGCGACCATCCACGATCGGGTCGCGGTAACGAAACTCGCTGGCGAGTTCAACATCGACCGGGATGCGGGTCCAGTGCTCGATCGCGTACTTCGCCACCAGGCCAGCGTGGTAGGCCGTGCCGCAGGCAACGACGATGATCTTGTCGATCTCGCGCAATTCGGCATCCGTGAGACGCATCTCGTCGAGATGTAGTCGACCGTCGCGTCCCACTCGCCCACGTTGTGCGTCCGCTACGGCCTTGGGTTGCTCGTCAATCTCCTTGAGCATGAACAGGTCGTAGCCGCCCTTCTCCGCCGCCGATGCGTCCCACGTGACCGTGAAGGGCGCGACTTCGACGGCATTGCCATCAAAGTCGGTCACCACGACCGAGTCACGCGAGATCTGGACGACCTGATCCTGACCGAGTTCAAGCGCCTCTCGGGTGTGGGACACAAACGCCGCCACGTCCGAGGCCAGGAAGTTCTCGCCCTCGCCGAGTCCGACGACCAAAGGGGAGTTGCGGCGAGCCGCCACGACGACGTCCACGTGGTCGGCGACAACGGCGACGAGGGTGAAGGCCCCTTCGAGCTGCCGACAGGTGCGGCGCATGGCCTCCGCGAGATCCCCTTCGCAACGCGGTAGTTCCGCGGCCAAGAGGTGGGCTACGACCTCGGTATCGGTCTCCGAGGCAAGTTCGACACCCCGGGCAAACAACTCATCGCGAATCTCAGCGAAGTTCTCGATGATGCCGTTGTGGATCACCGCCACAGAACCGTCTGCACTGATATGCGGGTGCGCGTTGGCGTCCGTCGGGCCGCCATGGGTCGCCCAACGGGTGTGGCCAATCCCGAGGGTGGCCGCCGCGAGGGGATCAGAGCCGAGCAGGCTCTCCAAATTGGCCAGTTTGCCGGCCTTCTTGCGAACGTCGAGCTGGTCACCGGTCACCACGGCAACCCCGGCGGAGTCGTAGCCCCGGTACTCCAGGCGACGCAGCCCCTCGACCACGACCTCGAGAGCCTGCTTCTCCCCGACGTAGCCCACGATGCCGCACATAGGAGCCAGCGTACGCGCTCACCCCGTGTCGAATGGCCGCGCCGTGGGGCCCAGCCGTCAGAATCGACCCATGCTGAGCCTGCGGGTGTTCTGCCCGGCCGATCTTGCGGCCGAGGCTGAACAACTCCTCGCCCATGAACCTTCGCTCGTGGCCCTAGCCGTGGTGGCCGGCGGTAGTCGGGAACCAGCCGGTGACCTCCTCGTGGCCACCCTCCCGCGGACGACGACCGACGCGGTGATCGGACGACTGCAGCGCCTCGGAGTGACCGAGCGCGGCACCATCGAAATCACCACTCTCAGCGGATGGACCTCGCAGCGCGCCCTCGCGGTGCAGCAGTCCGAGGCCCCGGACGATCAAGATGCCGTCGTGTGGACGGACGTCGTTCAGGAGGCCTACGACGCGTCCGGATTGACCTGGGGGTTCCTCGCCTTCATGACGATGGCTACCGTCATCGCCTCGATCGCGATCGTGCTCGACTCCCAGGTGCTTATCATCGGCGCGATGGTGCTTGGCCCGGAGTTCGGGGCCATCGCCGCACTGGGCGTGGCTCTGGTGACTCGACGGCCCCATCTGCTGTGGTCCGCACTACGCACCCTCCTTCTCGGGTTTGTCATTGCCATATCCATCACGACGGCGTTGTTCCTCGTCCTTGCCCACCTGGGCTGGGTCAAGAGTTCGGCCGTGAGCGGTCCTCGGCCATTCACTGAGTTCATCTACCGACCCGACAACTGGTCCATCGTCATCGCGATCATCGCCGGGATCGCCGGAGTGATCGCTCTGGTGACCGGCCGATCCGCGACCCTCACCGGCGTCTTCATCTCCGTGACGACCATCCCGGCCGCGGGCAACATCGCGCTGGCGCTGCCCTTCGGCGATTGGGACGAGGTCACCGGCAGTGCCCTCCAACTCGGCATCAACATCACTGGGATGGCGGTGGCCGGATCGCTGACCCTGCTGGTCCTACGGCGCCTACGAATCCGCGCCCACCGCAAGCCCGGCTAGTCCAACGCGAGGCAGGACGACACGGTCGCCGCGATCGCTTCGGCCGCAGCCGTGGCCTCATCGAGCGTCGGGGCCTCCACCATGACACGCACGATGGGCTCGGTACCCGACGGGCGGAGAAGAACGCGCCCCGTAGTGCCAAGTCGCTCCTCGACAGCGATCACGGCCGCCCGTACG
The DNA here is from genome assembly GCA_038108715.1 of Candidatus Nanopelagicales bacterium. Lineage (GTDB taxonomy): Bacteria > Actinomycetota > Actinomycetes > S36-B12 > S36-B12 > Mxb001. The sequence continues at coordinate 7,808 of JAYNIC010000044.1, forward strand.
TCGGGGTGTGCGTCCAGGCCGGAACGATCGACTCCGGAGACGTTGATGAGCACCTGGGGTAGTCGCTGCACCACCGCGGCGAGCTCGGCAAGCGGTAGCCCGGTCTGCGCCATCCGCCCGAGCAGGGCGAGCGCGGTCAACGTGCCATCACCGGTCGTCGCGTGCTCGAGCAGGATCACATGCCCGCTCTGCTCACCGCCAAGCCGGAACCCACCTGCACGCATGGCCTCCAGGACATACCGGTCGCCGACAGCCGTCTCGATCATGGTGATGCCTGCGTCCTGCATCGCGATCTTGAACCCCAGGTTGGACATGACGGTGGCGACTACCGTGTCTCCCACGAGGGATCCGGCATCGCGCATGGCCAACGCCAAGATCGCCAGGATCTGATCGCCGTCGATGACCTCTCCCTGAGCATCAACGGCGAGGCAGCGATCGGCATCGCCGTCGTGGGCGATGCCGACGTCGGCACCATGTTCGACCACGGCCGCCACGAGATCCTCCAGATGCGTGCTGCCACAGCCGGCATTGATATTGAGTCCATCCGGTGAGGAATGGATCGCAATCACCTCGGCACCTGCGCGGCGCATGGCCTCCGGGGACACCTCGGCCGCGGCGCCATTTGCGGTATCAACCACAACCCGCAGTCGGTCCAGACGGGTCGGACATGCGGCGAGGAGATGGTCGATGTATCGGGCGCGCGCGTCGGGCATGTCCCGGACGCGACCGACGGCGGCACCAAGGGGGCGATCCCAGGCCTCGGCCATGCGGGCCTCGATGGCATCCTCCACGGCATCGGGAAGTTTGTGACCTGAGGCGTCGAAGAACTTGATGCCGTTATCCGGCATGGGATTGTGCGAAGCCGAGAGCATGACGCCCAGACTCGCGCCAACGGATGTCGTGAGATAGGCGACCGCCGGAGTCGGCACGACGCCGACAAGCAGGACATCAACTCCAGCACTGGCGAGCCCCGCCACAACCGCGGCCTCGAGGAACTCCCCACTCGCGCGCGGATCGCGTCCGACGACAGCGAGGGGACGACCCGACCCGGCAGCGCTCAACGCACCGGCGTCGCCGAGAACATGGGCTGCCGAGGCCGCCAAGCCCAGCGCCAACTCGGCGGTGAGGTCCCGATTGGCTAGGCCCCGAACCCCATCGGTGCCGAAGAGGCGACCGCCCACGGCAGTACGACTAGCGCTTGCTGTACTGGGGCGCCTTGCGGGCCTTCTTCAGGCCGTACTTCTTGCGCTCCTTGGCCCGGGCATCACGGGTGAGGAATCCAGCCTTCTTCAGCGCTGGACGATTGCCCTCTTCGTCGATCTCATTCAGGGCCCGGGCAATGCCTAGGCGCAGGGCGCCAGCCTGCCCGGAGATGCCACCGCCGGACATGCGGGCGAAGACGTCGTAGCGACCCTCGAGGCCCAGCGTGACGAAAGGCTCGTTGACCTCCTGCTGGTGCACCCGGTTCGGGAAGTAGGAGTCCAGATCGCGGCCATTGATGGTCCAGCGGCCGGTGCCGGGCACCAGGCGAACGCGAGCGATGGCCTCCTTGCGGCGACCCGTGGCGCCGCCGGGAGCGGTGACAACGGGACGATCGGCGGCTGCGGGAGCCGACGACGGAGTCTCGGTGGTGTACTCCGACGGGACGTCCTCGTCGTGGAGTTCGGTATCGGTGACGCTCACTGGTTCAGTTCCTTTCCTACGCCGTGCCCGCTACTGCGCGACCTGCGTGATGGTGTACGGCGTGGGCTTCTGCGCGGTGTGCGGATGATCCGGGCCGGAGTAGACCTTGAGCTTGGTCATCTGCTGACGGCCGAGCTTGTTGTGCGGCAGCATGCCGCGAACGGCCTTCTCCACAGCGCGACGGGGATCGGACTCGAGGAGGTCGGCGTACGAGGTGGCGCGCAGGCCGCCCGGGTAGCCCGAGTGGCGGTAGTCCATCTTCTGCTCCCGCTTGCTCCCGGTGAGCGCGACCTTGTCAGCATTGACGATGATCACGAAGTCGCCGGTGTCGACGTGCGGCGCGAAGACCGGCTTGTGCTTGCCGCGCAGCAGCGTGGCGGTCTGGGAGGCGAGTCGGCCAAGGACGACATCGGTCGCGTCGATGACGAGCCACTCGCGGGTGACCTCGCCGGTCTTGGGGGTGTACGTACGCACGGGAACCTCTTGTTTCGAAAGTGCCCGGGAGCGGGCACAACGACCGCTTAGACTACCCGCGCCCGGCACGAGGGGTCAAAACGCCCCCTCGAGGCCCCAGACGGGGTCCTCGCTGGTCGTCACCGAGCCGTCCTGGCCGACCACCACGAAGCGGTCGAATCCCCTCGTGAACCACCGATCGTGGGTCACCGCGAGTACGGTTCCGGTGAACTCGGCCAGGGCGCCCTCCAAGGCCTCGGCGCTCTCCAGATCCAGGTTGTCCGTCGGCTCGTCCAGGCACAGCAAAGTAGCTCCCGAGAGTTCGAGGAGCAGGATCTGGAACCGGGCCTGCTGCCCGCCTGAGAGGGTCGCGAAGGCGCGCTCGGCGGCGCCGGCGAGGCCGTAGCGGTCCAGGGCACGGCTGGCCGGCTCCCGGCCCATCCCCTGCCGATCCCCGTCACCGCGATGCAGGATCTCCAGCAGGGTCCGCCCCTGCAGATCGGGGCGGGTGTGGGTCTGCGCGAACCACCCCGCCCGCACCCGCGAGCCGAGGCGCGCAATCCCGGTGTGCGCGACCGGCTCGATAGGGACGTCGCCGAGCGGCGGCAGATCGGGATCGGTGCCCCCAAGCGCGAGCAGACGAAGCAGATGCGACTTGCCCGCGCCGTTGCGCCCAAGGATGCCTACCCGCTCCCCGAACCAGATCTCCAAATCAAAGGACTCGGTCAGCCCAGTGAGCGCAAGGTCTTCGCAGATGACGGCGCGCTTGGCGGTGCGACCACCGCCAAGGCGCATCTTCAGGGATTGACGCACCGGCACCGCCTGCGGCGGTCCGGCCTCCTCGAACATGCGCAATCGCGTCTGGGCCGCCTGGTACCGGGAGGCCAGTCCATCGTTGTACGCCGCCTTGGTCTTGTACATCTGGACGAGGTCCTTGAGCTTGCGGTGTTCTTCGTCCCAACGGCGGCGGAGTTCCTCCAGACGACTGAAGCGATCGGCCCGCGCTTCGGCGTAGGTGGCGAACCGGCCGCCATGCACCCACACCGTGTTGCCGGCCGCACCGAGTTCGACCGTGATGATCACGTCGGCGGCCTGATCGAGTAACGCTCGGTCGTGACTGATGAGGAGTACCGTCTTCGGGGTGCTGCGCAGCTGCTGCTCCAGCCAGATCTTGGCTGGCACATCAAGGAAGTTGTCCGGCTCGTCCAGCAGCAAGACCTCGTCAGGTCCACGTAGGAGCGCTTCGAGGACCAGACGCTTGCGCTCACCACCGGACAGCGTGTCGGCCGAGCGGTACCGCACCGACTCATACGGCAGGCCCAGCGCCGCGGTACACACGACGTCCCACTGCACCTCGGCGTCGTAGCCTCCGGCGTCTGCATAGTCGGCCAGCGCCTGCGCGTAACGCATTTGCGTCGCCTCATCCTCATGGTCCATGAGGGCCAGTTCGCACGCGTCTACGTCCGCGGCCGCCGCCTGCAAGGCCGGACGCGCGGTGGTCAGTAGCAGCCCGCGCACGTCAAGCCCCTGATTCTGACCCACGAATTGCCGCATGACCCCCAGCCCACCGGTGGAGACGACGCTGCCCTCATCAGGCGCGAGGTCACCGGCGATCATGCGCATGAGGGTGGTCTTGCCCGCTCCGTTCGCTCCGATGAGAGCCGCGGTCGTCCCCTCCCCGACCCGGAAGGAGACGTCGTCGAGGAGTACCCGCCCGTCCGGCAGGGAGTACGTCACATGCTGGACATCGATGTGCCCCATCACGGCTCCCGGCGAACACGCGTGTGCTCCTGGCGGGCCGCCCACTCCTCGGGTGCGGGATAGCCGACCTCCTCGAGGATCAGGGGGTACGCCGGCATCGTCGTTACGCCCGAGTCCTTGACCCCCGAGGCGAGGATCCCTGTGGGCCAATCGACCGGTCGTCGGCCATCCCCCACCGGGAGCAGAGCTCCAACCAACGACCTCACCATGGAATGGCAGAACGCATCCGCCTGGATCGTCATCACAGCAACGCCACTCGCATCGCGCACCCATTCCAGACGCTGCAGGCCTCGCACCGTGGTGGCGAAGTCGCGTTGCTTGCAGAACGGCGCAAAGTCGTGCTCCCCTAGCAACGGCACGGCAGCAGCATTCATTCGTGCCAGATCGAGCGGTCGTGTCCAGGCCAGCACCTGATGCCGCACTAACGGGTCCGGACCCAGGCCGTCGTCGCAGACGCTGTAGGAGTAGCGGCGCCAAATCGCCGAGAATCGCGCGTCGAAATCACGCGACACGATCTCGCTTTGCAACACCCGAATGTCGTCCGGCAGCGCGCGATTCATCCGACGTGCATCCACATCAGACCCCCGGGGTACGTCCACGTGGGCCACCTGGCCCCGAGCGTGCACTCCGGCGTCGGTGCGCCCGGCACACTGCACCTGCACCGAAATGCCGTACAGATGCCCGAGCACCCGCTGCATCTCGCTCTGGACGGTACGCAGCCCCGTGG
>JAYNIC010000045.1:0-4220 GCA_038108715.1 Candidatus Nanopelagicales bacterium
CGAAGTCCTCCATCGCGGTGGAGTACAACTCGAGCTTGCGCGACGGCGTGAGCCAACCGGCAACCTTGGAACCGTCCTCCATCTCGATGCCGACCGCGCCGGTCTCACCGACCAGCGGCTTCTGCGACTCCGGGGTCACCGGCTTGCGCAGGACACCATGCGCGTCCGGCACGGCACCGGCGAGCTCGGACTCGGTGAGTGGGCGCTCGTCCTGGCGGTACAGGCCGTTGACGACCTCGACGACGCCGTACTTGCGCATGTACTCCAATGGAGTGAGGCCCTCCTTGGCCGCCTTCTCGGGCAGGCCCGGCACGTTGTTGTCGAAGACGTAGCCGTAGTAGTCGTCGACCGTGACCTTGTCACCCGGACGTCCGGGGGCCTCGAAGTACTTGCGGATCCCGAGCGAGCCGTCGGGGTCGATGCGCCAGGAAAGTTCGAACCAGAACTCGACCTCTTCCCACACCTCGCCAGGGTTGGCATCGCGGGTGTCACCGATCTTCTCGCCCATCTTCTCGAGGGCGACACGGCGAACCGGTTGGCGGAAGCCGAGCCACTTGCCGGCGTACTGCTCGTAGGACTGGGTGTCATGGCGCTCGGTACTGTGGCCGAACGGCAGGATGTAGTCCGCCCAGATCGCAGTCTCATTCCACGTGGGTGTCATCGCCACATGGCAACCGACGAGGTCCTCATCGGACAGCGCCTCGATCCAGCTGAAGCCGTCGGGATTGGTCCACACGGGGTTGTAGACACGGGTGAAGTAGGTGTCGAGCTTGCCGCGGCCTTCCAGCAGGAAGTGGGGGAGCAGGATCGACAACTCATTCGTGGACATGGGGAATTCCTGCGGCCAGAGCAACTCGTTCCAGGAGTTGTGACCACCGGGCATGTCCGGGCCGTGCGGGATGATCTTGTTCCAGCCGTTGGGGCTGGTGCCACCCTTCTGCCCGATGCTGCCGGTGAGCACGGTGAGGAAGAACAGCGCGCGCGCCACGGCCCAGCCGCCACGGTTGCCCGCAGTGGCTGAGCGCCAGGTGTGCGCCGCCAACTTGCCGTCGCACTCCGCGACGATCTTGGCCACGCGCTCGACCTGAGCCATCGGGATGCGGCACTCCTCGGCTGCGAATTCGAAGGTGTAGGACTCGTAGTCCTCCTTCAGCCGCGCCTTGAAAGCCTCGAAGTCAGTGGAGTCGACGTCGGGGTGCACCCGCTCGAGGTAGGTCTGCCAGTTGACCCAGCGCTTGATGTAGTCCCAGGCCACCTGGTCGGTGCGCAGGATGTACGACGCGATCGCAAGCAGCAGCGCCGCCTCGGTGCCGGGCCACGGAGAGACCCACTCGTCGGCCTTGGCCGCGGTGTTGGAAAGGCGTGGGTCGACGGAGATGAGCTTGGCGCCCTCCTTGACCTGGGCCTCGATGATGCGCTGGGCGTGCGGATTGAAGTAGTGCCCGGACTCCAGGTGCGCCGACACCAGCAGGATGACGTTGGCATTGGCGTGATCGGGGGAGGGTCGGTCGTAGCCGCCCCATAGTGAGTAGCCGAAGCGCGCGCCACCGGAGCAGATATTGGTGTGGGTGTTGTTGCCGTCGACGCCCCAGGCGAGGAGCACGCGCTCGATGAAGCCGTCCTCACCGTGGCGACCGACGTGGTACATCACCTCGTTGTTGCGGCCCTCGATGATGGCCTTGCGGATACGGCCCGCGATGTCGTCCATCGCGTCGTCCCATGAGACACGCTCGAACTTCGCCTCGCCGCGCTTCCCGACGCGCTTGAGGGGGTACAGGATGCGCTCGGGGTCCTCGGTCTGGTTGACGGTGGCCGGGCCCTTGGCGCAGTTGCGGCCTCGGGATCCGGGGTGGGCCGGGTTGCCCTCGACCTTGACGACCTCTTTGGTCTCCTTGTCGACGTACGCGAGCAGGCCGCAGGCCGACTCGCAGTTGAAACAGGTGGTCGGCACCAGCATGTAGTGCTTCTCGACCTTCTTCGGATGAGCCTTGGCGTCGTACATGACGACGTCGTCCCAGGTTTCGACCGGCGGGTAATTCGAGAGCGTCTCGCGGACGCGCAGACCGTAGTGCTCGGGCCGGTCCTCGGCCACCGGCGACGCGGCCGGGGTGTGGGGATCGCGGGGCGGGGTCATGGCATGTCCTCCTAGGAGAGCGGGACGTCTTGGCCGGCCTTGACGAAGACCGACTCGTAGATGAGCAGGGACACCTGCGCCACAAGGCCACCGAGAACCGCGAGCAGGATGGGAGCGCCGAGGGCGCTGGCTAGGGCCAGAGCAGCGACGACGACCGACAGTCCGAGCGCGCCTCCCCAGAACGAACCCTTGTAACGGCCGTGGGTCAGCATGTGCGCCGACACCGCCGCATTGCGCGTGGAGTGCTTGCCGCCGTACTCGACCGCAAGGATGAGCAGGTTGGCGATGGTCGAGATGGCCAGGGCCCAGGCGAGCCAGGTCATCGCGTCGGCTCCGGGGTCGAGGAAGGCGCCCACGATGAGCAGCAGACCCGAACCGGCCATACCCGCCTGGGCGAGCAGGTGCCAGAAGAGCACGGGGGACTGCCACAGGTCGCGACCCTCGGCCTGCCCGAGAAGGAAGGCGGTGTAGCCCGCCGTCATGATCGCTGCAGGGATCGCTGGCCACGCCAGAACCGTGATCACCGAGTTGTACTCGCCGATGTCGAGCAGGTCCGCAGCGCCGGCGAGGAACCACAGACCACCGATGACGGCGTACAGGCCAAGGAAGATTCCACCGATGGCCATCCACGAGGTCTTGTTGATCATCCAGGGCTTAAGCAGGAATATGAACCGCTTGGGCTGCTTGAGGTCCCAGATGAGGAAGATCGCGGTAATGAGCAGGAACACCTCGGCGAGCAGCGGCGCCGCCGTGGTCACCAGCGTCGAGTTGTTGCCGGTGAGCAAGATCATCAGCGCGGCGAGTAGACCAGCTCCGGCGGCGACCGACTTGGTCCACAGGTAGGTCCACACGCGCCAGCCCCACGGGTGGGGGTGGGAGGTGTTGAACGTCGTCCGGGCATTGGTGATCGGGTCACCGGGCAGATCAGGTGCGGTCTCGAGGCGGAGAACGTCTGGCTCTGCCCACAGGTAGGTCTGGTCCACCGGAGCAACCAGCGGCTCCAGGGCCGCCTTGTCCGCCCCGACGTAGTACACGTTGGGGCTGGTGTTCTGCTCCGGCGCCCGGACCGTGACCGGCTCGATGCTGATGAGCTTGCGGATACCGCTGTTGGGATCGTCGAGGTCACCCACCCAGATGGACTCGGTCGGACAGACCTGGACACAGGCCGGCTCGAGACCCTGGTCGATGCGGTGGGCGCAGAAGTTGCACTTCGCCGCGGTGTGGGTGTTCTCGTCGATGTAGATCGCGTCGTACGGGCAGGCTTGCATGCACATCTTGCAGCCGATGCAGCGGGAGTTGTCGAAGTCGACAATCCCGTCGGGTCGGATGAAGAGCGCCTTGGTGGGGCAGCCTTTGACGCAGGGTGCGTCGGTGCAGTGATTGCAGCGCAGGACCGCCATCTCGCGGGTCGTGTCGGGGAAGGAACCCTTCTCGACATATTTGACCCACGTACGGAACTGGCCTACGGGGACATCGTGCTCGGTCTTGCATGCCACGGTGCAGGCATGGCAACCGATGCAGGTCCGCTGATCGATGGCGAATCCATAGCGCACGCGATCACTTCTTCCGGATGTAGAACTTCATCACGCCGTCGGCCTCTTCGGACTCGACGAGCTCGTTGCCGGTCTGGGTGGCCCAGGCAGGGATGTCGGAACGGGCACCGTTGTCGGTGGCCTCGAGGAGCATGATCTCGCCGCTCTCGATCTCCTTGATTCCCTTCGCGGTCATGAGGACCGGCATCGGGCAACTCTGCCCCTTTGCGTCGACGATCTTTGCTACGTCAGTCATAGGAAACCTTTCGTCTAGATGAAGAGACTGATGTCGGACTTCGCCATCTTCTGCAGTGCGGTTGCCGCGCCGACCGGCTCGCCGAGACCCTCAACCATCTGGTCCGGCTGGATGCCGAGGAGATCCATGGTCATCTGGCAGGGCCACAGGTTGACGCCCATGTCCTGGCACATGGCGAACAGATCTTCCGGCGGGGCGAGCTTGTTCTTCTCTGCGACCTTGCGCATCATCCACGCGCCGGATCCGCCCATGTTGAGCTTGGACAGCTTGGCCTTCTTCATGCCGGGGGCGTTCATTC
>JAYNIC010000045.1:4230-7539 GCA_038108715.1 Candidatus Nanopelagicales bacterium
GGCCAGGGCCTTGGTCATGGAGTCGTAACCGGTAATGCGGACTTCGTCCTTCACCAGCGGGAACAGGCCCCAGAAGGTGAAGAAGACGGTCACGTCCATGCCGCTGGCAGCGCCGGTGGAGGACAGGATGAACGTCGGCCAAAGCTTGTCCAGGTCACCGCTGAAGGCGATGATCGTCATGGAGTCGGGTGCGTCGGGGTCTTTATCGGCCATGAGGCCTCCTTCGTGACAGGGATAGTGCTCACTTTGCGGTGGACCGTACGGGGCCCGGGTCTAGCAGGACAAGAGTCGACAAGAAGAGTTCGCAAAAAGCCTTCCCTCGACCCGCGCGACATATTAGCGTCTGCGCATATCCCCGGATAGGGATCTGCAAAATCGATTTGCACGAGGGCTCAGGAGGCGGCATGGCACGGGCGATCACCCCCGCGGAGTTGTACGTCGAGATCGATGAGGGGCGCTGTCCTTACATCCTTGATGTGCGGAATCAGGACGAATACGCCAACTGGCAGATCGAGGGGACTAAGCCGGTCGGCATGCGAAATGTCCCGATCTGGGTCGCCATGGAGGACTCCGACACGATTGCCGCCGAGATTCCCGATGACACCGTTGTGGTCTGCGCCCACGGCAATGGCAGTGACCTGCTCATCGACGTTCTCGAGGACGAGGGGCGCCCCGTTCGCACCCTGGAGGGGGGCACCGCCGCCTGGGCCGAACTCCTCGTCCCGCGTCCCATCGGGCACCTGCCCGAGGGCATGGTCGGATACCAAATCGCTCGACCGGCCAAGGCGTGCCTGTCCTACCTTCTCGGCGTGCCAGGGGGTGACTGCGTCGTCGTCGACCCCGCGCGTTTCCCGCAGCCCTACATCGATCTTGCCGCCCAGCACGGCATGACGATCACGAACGTCATCGACACCCACATCCACGCCGATCACATCTCTGGCGGCCCGGAACTGGCCGAGAAGGTGGGCGCGACGTACCACGTGCCCCTGGAGGACACGGCCGGCGGCAGCGTCCCGTGGCCCAATGTCCCGCTCGGGGACGGCGAGATCATCGACCTCGGTGACGTCCAGGTGGAGGCGCTCGCCATCAAGATGCCGGGGCACACGCCAGGCAGCATCTGCGTGCACATCCCCGGCTACCTCATCCTCACCGGAGACACCGTCTTCGTACGTGGTCTCGGTCGCCCCGACCTCACCGGTCAGGCGTCGGATCTGGCTGCGGAGCTTTTCCACACCATCAACGACCGGCTCGCCCCCCTTGACCGGTCAACCCTGGTGATGCCCGCCCACTGGACCCTGATGGAGGAGATCAACGACGACGGCATGGTCCAGACTACGCTGGCCAAGATCTTCGAGTCCGATCTCATCACCGAGGAGGACATGGAGCGGTTCATCGACGAGATCGTCGGCACGCTCCCGGCCGCGCCTGACTTCTACGACACCATCCGTTTGGTGAACGCCGGGCAGGCGGCTACCGCCGAGGAGATCGAAACCCTAGAAATTGGCAAGAATCAGTGCGCTGCCACGACATCCATCTAATGCACCGTGAGAGAGTGACCCCATGAAGAAGAAAAGTTTTGGCGCCCTCGCCGCCACGGCGGCCCTTGGCGTCGCCATGTCCATGATTCCAGCAGGCGCCGCTTCTGCGGCAGATGCTCCGTGTCAGCAAATGTCAGGCACCAAATACATCATTGGCCAGGCCACGCCGGTTTGCGGACTGGTGTGGAAGGACTCGGGTCAAGCGAATATTCGCGTGCCCAATGACACGTCCCTGATTGTCTACGGGGTGGTCTACGCCGATGGCGTTTTTGCGGATCGGACCGGCAAGGCCTACCGCATCAGCGCAAGCGAATCCAGCAAGTGGCTCGGTGTGCCCAGCGGAGTGCGCGCCCAGACCATCGTGAAGGGCGAGATCAAGGGTGGCCAGATCACTCGGACGTTCCCCTACACGTTCGTCAACGATGATGCCCTTGTTGACTGGTTCACGAATCAGGCATTCACGGGGCGCTTTGCCACCGGCAACAAGTCCAAGCAGGTGTGGGCCCGCATCAACTGGTCTCCCAAGGGCAAAGTTGGCGGCAACATCACCGGCGCCATTGCGAATTGGGACATCAACATCAAGGATGGCAGCACCTGCCGCGAAGCCGTCAACCAGCAGTACCCGTCGGATATGAAAAAGACGCTGGGCGGCAAGAAGGTCTTCCTTAATTGGCAGTCCACCCAGTACGTGGGCGGGCAGTCCTACTTCATCATGAAGACGCAGGCTGGCGTGAACTTCACCCGAAACGCGCCGTCCTTGGCCAAGTTGGTCAACGGCCCGACGTGGAATCCGTTCCAGGATGGCAAGTGGAACTTCACGGCGAAGAATTCCCCGACCAACTTCTCGAAGTTCAACGTCGTCGACATCTCCAAGCGCGTTGACACCCAGAAGTGCAAGCTCTAGGAGTAGTGAACTAACCGATGGACCGTGAGACGGCGCTGGAGATCCACGATCTGCATGCACGACTGTGCAAGGCGATCGCGGATCCCAAGCGCCTTCTCATCATCAACGAATTGCGTAATGGTCCCCTGACGGTCGGCGAACTGGCCGAGGCGCTGGAGATTGGGCAGTCCAACTGCTCCCAGCACCTCGCCATCCTCCGCGAACGCGGAGTGGTTGAGGCCGACCGTCAGGGGCCGCACGTGCTGTACTCCCTGCGCAGTGAGAAGGTCCTGCACGCCATCGACCTCTTGCGCGAGTTCATGGCCGAGGAACTCGGCACGCGTAGCCGCCTCGGTAAGGCCGCCGTAAGGGCCCCGCAAGCGATGTCGCGCCGCTAGGACCGAGCGCGGCGGATATTGGCCGCGTGGAGTTCGGCCATTCCGGGTAGCCCCTGGCGCGGATCGTCACTCGCGCCGTACCTGTCCAGATCATCCAGATAGCGCCGGTCGGCGTCCAGGCGAGACATCGGGTCGGTCGATGGTGTGCCGTGACCGGGTACCACCACCACACACCGTGCGACCACGTCGGCGATGCGGTCCAAGCCCATGCGATACGTCGTCAGGTCGGCGTCGTCGTCGGCGGGCATCGGGAGTTCGACGTCGCTGAGCATGTCGCCGGCCAGGAGTACGCCGGCATCGGGAATCTCAGCCGCCAGGTGGGCTGGTGCGTGGGCGTCATGCTCGTACAGCCGGATTTCACGACCGGACCACGGCAGCGGAATGGGAGCAGGGCCTGGTTCGCCTGGGAGGCGGATAGGCTCGCGCGCTGCCGGAACAGTCCCTGCGGGTTCCGGCAACGACTTGCCCGGGAGCGGGGTGAGGTGGCCGG
>JAYNIC010000045.1:7549-12335 GCA_038108715.1 Candidatus Nanopelagicales bacterium
CACATCGCGGTGATCGCGCCATTGCTTCGCCGACCACGCGCTGGCCCACCGGGGCACATCGGGCAGGTCGGGGTGCCACAGCACATGGTCGTAGTGCACGTGCGTGGACAAGCCGGCTGCACACCGAACGCCGAGCGCGGTCAAGGTGTCCCCGACTCCGGCCAGTTCATCGGCATCCCATGCCGGATCCACCACCAGGGCGCTGCTTCCACTGACCACGAAGGTAGAGGTGGTCGCGTAGCGACGAGAGGTGGCGACGTAGACGCCGCGGGCCACCTCGACAACATCACGGCGCACGGCGACCTCCCTGGTGGCTCGATCCTCCCAGATGCCGGTCGGTCAGCACCGCGTGTCGGTCGGGCGTACGTAGTTCCGGTGCCTCCACCTCCGGCCGACATCCACCCGTTCGGCCCTCCGGTGGGCCTCGCCCAAAAGTGAACGTTGTGGGGTTTATTCGTCACGAACAGCCCGAATAAACCCCACAACGTGCACTGATGTCAGTCAGCCGGTCCGCAGGCCCGCCGGTCAGCCGGTCCGCAGGTCAGCCGGTCAGCCGGTCCGCAGGCCCGCCGGTCAGCCGGTCCGCAGGCCCGCCGGTCAGCAGGTCAGCCGGTCCGCCGGTCCGCCGGTCAGCAGGCCCGCCGGTCCGCTGATCAGCCGGTCAACTCGGCCAACGTGACGACGCGATCAGAGATCGCGTCAGCTTCGCTGCGGTCGTGCGTGACATGAATCGCTGGCACGCCTGCCGAGGTGAGCAGCGAGCGCACCTCGCGGACCAATCGCTCGCGCAGATCAGTGTCGAGCGCACCGAAGGGTTCGTCGAGGAGCAGCAGGCGCGGCTCAGCGGCCAACGCCCGGGCGAGGGCCACACGCTGGGCCTCGCCGCCGGAGAGCGTCGAAGGATCACGCCGCTGGAATCCAGACAGTCCGACGAGTGTGAGCAGGTGCGCGACGCGATTGTCATCGCGCGCCTTCATCCCGAAGGCGACGTTCGCCCCGACGTCACGATGCGGGAAGAGCAGCGGGTCTTGGAAGACGAGGCCGAAGCCCCTTCGGTAGGCCGGGATATCAAGGACGCTCGCGCCCTCCCAACGGATGTCACCGGACTCGGGGCGCTGAACGCCGGCGATGCAGCGCAACAGGGTTGACTTGCCCGAGCCGCTCGGGCCCAGCAGCGCGACCACCTCTCCGGCGCCGACGGTGAGATTGACGTGGTCGAGCAAAACCTGGCCCTCGTAGTCGATCCTCAGGTCGGATACTTCGAGCACGGTCACCACCCCCCGCCGCGTCGGGGTCGGATCCGCTCAGCCACGGACACGATGATGACGGTGAGGAGGAGCAGCAGGACAGCGAGGGCCGTGGCTACTCCGATGTTGGCTTCACCGGGCCGACCCAGCAGCCGCACGATCTGCACCGGCGCCGTAGGTGTCTCCAAGCGCACGAGGAACGCGGTCGCACCGAATTCCCCGAGCGAGACCGCCGCCGCGAAAGCTGCCCCTACGGCGGTAGCACGCGCGGCGATCGGGCCCTCGGCGGCCCACCACGCGCGAAGGGGTCCAGCGCCGAGGGTCGCGGCCACCTGGCGCATGCGCGGGTCGGTCGAGCGCAATACGGGCAAGAGGACCCGCACGACGATGGGCAGGGCCACGAGTGCCTGACCGAGTGGCACGAGCACTGTCCACCCGCGTAGGTCGATCGGTCCGCGGACCGACAGCAGCAGCAGCCCCAGCCCCACCGTGACTGCTGACACCCCGAGGGGCAGCATGACCGCTCCATCGAGCCAGCGGCCGCGGCGGCGCGCTGCCAGGATGCCCGCCGTGGCGATGACGCCGAGGAACACGGCGATCACCGTGGCCAGGCCCGCGTACTCCAGTGATCGGGTCAGAGTGGAGAGGGCCGAAACGGATCGGGTGGTGCCCTCGGTCGGGGAGACGGCTTCGGCGTACCAGGCGAATCCCCAACCATCGGACACGCGCAGCGAACGCACCACGAGGCTGAGCATGGGTACGGCGACTGCGACGGCCAGCACGACGACGTATCCCGTGGCGACGCGCTCGATGGGGGATTGGGGCAGTCGCCGGGTCATCTCGTCGTCGCCGAGGCGCTGACGTACGGCGAGACGGTCGGACATGATCGACGACACCACGATGGCTGCCGCCACGATGACGAACTGCACGAGGGCGAGCACCGCGGCGCCGGTGAGATCGAGGCGCTGCATGGCGCGCGTATAGATATCGACCTCGATGGTGGGAAGCGCCGGATCGCCGAGCACAAGCACAACGCCGAATGAGGTGAACGTGAACAGCAGAACCAGGATCGCTGCGGCGGAGATGGCTGGGGCGAGCAACGGCAGCGTGATACGCCGGAAGGTCGTGAACGGATTCAGCCCGAGCGAAGCGCCGACCTGCTCCAGTCGAGGATCAAGGTGCCCCCACAGGCTCCCGATGACGCGGATGGACAGTCCGACGTTGAAGAAGATGTGCGCAACGACGATGGCGGCTGTTGTCCCGGGGAAGGGCAGCAATTCGCGGAAGGCCAGGCCCACGACAACCGTCGGCAGAATGAAGGGGATGGTGAGGATGGCGAGCCACATTCGACGACCGGGCACGCGAAGCCGATAGAGCGCATAGGCGGCGGGCATTGCCAAGGCGAGTGAGCCGATCGTGCTGAGGGCGGCCTGGAACGTCGTGTACCCGATGACGCGCCAGGTCGATGGTGCGGTGAGGACGGGCAAAGCGTCTGGGCCCCAGCCGACGGCCACGACCATGGCGACCGGAAGCAGGACGAGCACGGCGACGAGCGCTAGGGGCAGTGCCGCCCACAGAGTGTGCCGAGTCGTCGTGGAGGTCATCAGCGTAGGACGATCTGTGTCCACTCCTCGATCCACCGGTCACGTTGGGCGGCGATGACGTCGGCGGGAAGTTCAAGGGGGACCTGTGGCCGCGTGACGAACTCTGCGAACACATCGGGGAGCGGCGTATCGGCCCGGGCGGGGAAGACGAACATCGACAGCGGCACGTCGGCCTGCACCTGCGGCGAGATGAGCCAGTCGATAACGCGCTGAGCGGCCTCGGGCTGATCCGATCCGGCAAGAACGCCAGCGAACTCGACCTGTCGGTAGCAGCTGTCGAGCATCGTGGACGTGGACGGACGATCCGGCGGGGTGCCTTCCGCGTAGATGATCTCGGCGGGTGGGCTCGTGGAGTAGGAGACGACCAACGGACGGTCTCCGCCGCCTCCGCCGCCGGTGAACTCGGTGTAGTACGCCTCGGACCAGCCGTTGACGATGAGCACGTCATTGTCGCGTAGGCCGGCCCAGTAGTCGATCCAGCTCTCGGTGACCCCGTCCCCACCTTCCCGATAGCGGGCGATCGTGCCGAGCAGGAAGGCGAGGCCGGGGGATGAGGTTGCGGGGTTTTCCACCACGAGCAGGCCGCGATAGGCCGGATCGAGAAGTTCATCGAGGGTCGCGGGCGGCACGATGCCGTTGTCGGCGAACCACACATCGTCGACATTGATGCAGACGTCACCGTCGTCGATAGGCGTGACCACGCCAACACCGAGGTTCGCGAGTTCCGGGCGCAGTGCACCGGCGTCCGGGCTGGTGTAGGGCGCGAAGACGCCAGCCTCGACCGCTCGGGTGAGCAGGGTGGTGTCAACGCCGTAGAGCACGTCGGCCTCGGGGGCGCCCACGGAAAGCACGGCACGGTTAACCATCTCGCCGGCGTCCCCAGCGGGAATGAACTCCACGGCGATGCCCGTCTCGGCAGTGAAGTCATCGATGACCGACTGGCTCAGCGCAAAGGAGTCGTGGGTGAGTACACGAACGGTGGCGTTCTGCAGTGCCGCACTGCTCGATGAATCTGCCGCCGCCGATGACTGAGCACCGGTGGTGTTCGGTGACGAGCAGGCCGTGAGCGCAAGTGCGGCCGCAGCCACGCCCAGTGTGAAGATGCGCATCGGATCCCTTCCTCCGCTGGCATTACCCAGATCAGGTGTGAGGGTCGGTGACGGCGCGTCACCCTCTCAGCCCGCCGATCCGCGAGCTCCCCTTGAGTGGGAGTGAGCATAGAACATCTGCGGATGCCGTGCCGCACGGAGGCTGTCAGGCTGTGCCCATGACAGACGTGCAGGATCGCTCGATCGTCGTTGTCGGTGCCACCGGTGGGCTTGGCTCTCCGCTGGCTCACTTGCTGGCCCGTGCCGGTGCTCGCCTGACCCTGGTGGGGCGCTCGGCCGATCGCCTGGCGGGGCTCGGCATTGACGGCGAGGCGGTGGCGATCGACATCCGCAAGTCTGGATCCGCCGATCGGGTCATCGATGCCGCGCTGTTGCGGTGGAACGCCGTTGATGGTGTGGTGTTCGCCGCCGGGGCCGTGGCATTTGGTGCGATCGCCGACACCGAGGACGACGTTCTGATCGATCTGTTCACGTTGAACGCGCTGGCGCCGATGCGGTTGATTCGTGCCGCGCTGCCTGCGCTGCGCGAATCGGCAGCCGCCGGACATGACCCCTTCATTCTCAACGTCTCGGCTGTGGTGGCGGAGCAGCCCATGGCGGGCATGGCCGCGTACTCGGCGGCGAAGGCAGCGCTGGCGGCCTACGACCAGGCGGGCATGCGCGAGTTGCGACGCGAAGGCATCCGGCTTGTTGACGCCCGGCCCCCGCATACCGAAACCGGCTTGGCGACGCGGCCGCTGGCCGGCACGGCCCCCACGATGCCGGAGGGCTTATCACCGCAGGCCGTGGCCGAGCGGCTGCTCGCCGCGATCACTGACGGTGAGCG
>JAYNIC010000046.1:0-4874 GCA_038108715.1 Candidatus Nanopelagicales bacterium
CTACCAGACCGAGAAGTTCCTCAAGGACAACGAGGCGCAGATTCCGGCCGACGCCAAGGCGAACGTCGACGAGCCGCTGGCCGAGCTCAAGAAGGCCATCGAGGCCAACGACATCGAGGCCATGAAGGCAGCGACCGACAAGGTTGCGCAGGCCAGCCAGACGCTGGGTGCGGCCATGTACACCATGGCGCAGCAGGCCGGTGGCGGCGATGCCACGGCTGACGCCGCCGCGGACATGTCCGAGGACGACGTGGTTGACGCAGAGATCGTTGACGACGAAGCCACCGACGCTGGGAAGTGACGATGACGGACGAGCAACGCGAACACGAGGGCGTCCGCATCCACGATCGTCGCCGCATCGATCCGGAGACGTACGAGGTTCGGGAGCCGGCTGAGCCGGCTCCCGACTCGGCTCCAGTTGCGGAGACCGAGCTCGGTGAGGCTGACGCCAAGGTCGCTGAGCTCACCGACGATCTGCGTCGGGTCCACGCCGAATACGCCAACTACCGCAAGCGCGTTGATCGAGACCGCGAGACGGCACGCGAGGCGACGATCGGCCAGGTACTTACGGAGTTGCTCCCCATCCTCGACGACGTCGCTCGCGCTCGCGAGCACGGCGAACTCGAGGGTGCCTTCAAGTCCGTGGGCGAGTCGCTCGAGGGCGTTTGCGCACGTCTCGGACTGGAGACGTTCGGGGCGGCCGATGAGGCCTTCGACCCGGCCATTCATGAGGCGCTCACCAGTGAAACCCGCGAGGGCCTGAACGGACCGACCGTCACGGCGGTCTACCAGCCGGGATACCGGCTTGCCGGTCGTGTACTGCGCCCGGCCCGCGTCGCCGTAGCCGACAACTAGACCGGCGACAACGGATATGAACGAGGCAGGATGAACAAGGACTGGCTGGAGAAGGACTTCTACAAAGTCCTTGGCGTGACCAAGGGCGCCTCAGCCGACGAGATCAAAAAGTCCTACCGCAAACTCGCGCGCGAACTTCATCCGGACAAGAACCCCGGTGATGCCAAGGCTGAAGAGCGGTTCAAGGAGGTCTCGGAGGCCTACGACGTCCTCTCCGATGACAAGAAGCGCGCCGAGTACGACGAAGCCCGCACGCTCTTCGCGAGTGGTGGTGGCTTCCGTGGCGGCGGTTTCGGCGGTGGCGGATTCGGATCACCGGGTGGTTTCGGTGGTGGACAGACCTACGACTTCAATGACGTCTTCGGCGCTGATGAGGGGGGCCTGGGTGACATTCTGGGCAACATCTTTAGCCGTGGTCGTGGCGGCACCGGTCGTCGTGCGCAGCCTCGTCGCGGTCAAGATGTCGAGAGCGAGATCACGCTCAGTTTCGATGACGCCCTCAACGGCGTGACCGTGCCGCTACGGCTCGCGAGCGAAGCGGCGTGTGACAGCTGCCACGGCACCGGAGCCCGCGCGGGCACTGTGCCGCGGGTCTGCCCCACCTGTGAGGGCACGGGACAAACCACGCGCAACGCGGGCGGCTTCGCCTTCGCCGAGCCGTGCGGCGCCTGCGCTGGTCGTGGACTCATCGTCGACGATCCGTGCCCCAACTGCCACGGCTCGGGTCGTGGCTTGAGCACGCGCACCGTGCAGGCCCGCATCCCGGCGGGCGTCAAGGACGGCGCGCGCATTCGGCTCAAGGGCAAGGGCGCCCCAGGCGAGCGGGGCGGTCAGAACGGAGACCTCTACGTCGTCGTCCACGTGACGTCGCATCCGGTCTTCGGGCGCAAGGGGGACAACCTCACGGTGACCGTTCCGATCACCTTCACCGAGGCGACGCTTGGTGGTCAGGTGGCCGTCCCCACCCCCGGCGGTGGCACCGTGACCCTCAAGATTCCAGCCGGGACCGCCAACGGTCGAACATTTCGCGTGCGTGGCAAGGGCGTCGCGCGCAAGGACGGCACCAAGGGCGATCTCCTGGCGAGCGTCGAGGTCAAGGTTCCGTCGGATCTGTCCGACGAGGCCCGCGAGGCGCTGCAGAAGTACGCCGAGGCAACAGCCGACGAGGATCCGCGTGCGGATCTGCTGGCGGCAGCGAAGGGCTGACCATGGACGACACCACACCGGTCTACACGATTTCAGTCGCCGCCGAACTCGCGCAGATGCATCCGCAGACGCTGCGCCAGTACGACCGGCTCGGCTTGGTCGTGCCCAAGCGCGCCAACGGTCGCAATCGGCTGTACTCCGCGTTGGATGTTGCACGACTACGCGAGATCGCCGAACTCTCGGCTGCCGGCATCAGCCTTGAGGGCATCCGCCGCGTTCTCGAACTGCAATCCGAGGTCGAACGCCTGCGCCTTCAGGTGAATGCCTACGCCGAAGAGAAGCGATCGACCTCCCTGGTGCTGTGGCGACCAAATCGCCGTCGCGGTGCGTGACCATAAGCCGACTGAACGATTGAGAAAGTGAACGAAGGAACACCGATGGACATCAAGTTCACCACCAAGGCGCAGGACGCACTCGGCGCCGCCGTCCGCATTGCCGCGGCGAAGGGCAACGCGCAGGTTGAGCCCGTGCACATCCTGGACTCACTCCTGCAGCAGGGCGAGGGCATCGCCACCGCACTGCTGGACGCGGTCGAGCCAGCCACGCCCGGCGGCTTGGCCGACGGGACGGCTGGCCACATCGACCGTGCGGCACTGACCACGGAGGTGCGGGCCGCGGTCGATGCGCTCCCGAGTGCGAGTGGGTCATCGGTGTCGGCTCCCCAGCTCAGCCAGCAGTCGTACGCCGTCGTCAACCGGGGGCAGGAACTCGCCCGGGAACGTGGCGACGAATACGTAAGTACGGAGCATCTGCTCGTTGCCCTGGCCAGCGAGCCGGGTGTTCGGGAACGATTGACCCAGGCCGGTGCCACGCCCGAGGCTCTCATGGCGGCGCTGCAGGAGATGCGAGGAGGAACACGCGTGACCAGTCCCGACCCGGAGGGCACCTTCCAGGCCCTTGAGAAGTACGGCGTAGACCTCACCGCCCGCGCCCGCGAGGGCAAGATCGACCCGGTCATCGGTCGCGATGAGGAGATACGCCGCACGATTCAGGTGCTGTCACGGCGTACGAAGAACAACCCCGTCCTCATTGGCGAGCCCGGCGTCGGCAAGACGGCCGTTGTTGAGGGCCTCGCCCGTCGCATCGTCGAAGGCGACGTTCCGACCTCGCTGGAGGGCAAGACCCTCATCGCTCTCGATCTCGGTGCCATGGTGGCCGGCGCGAAGTACCGCGGTGAGTTCGAGGAGCGACTGAAGGCCGTGCTCGACGAGATCAAGGAATCCGATGGGCAGATCATCACCTTCATCGATGAGCTGCACACCGTCGTCGGCGCGGGTGCCGGTGGAGATTCGGCGATGGACGCGGGCAACATGCTCAAGCCGATGCTCGCGCGTGGCGAACTCCGCATGATCGGGGCCACCACACTTGACGAGTACCGCGAGTACATCGAGAAGGACCCGGCCCTCGAGCGCCGCTTCCAGCAGGTCTTCGTCGGCCAGCCCAGCGTGGAGGACACCATCTCCATCCTGCGCGGAATCAAGGAGAAGTACGAGGCGCATCACAAGGTCGCCATCAATGACTCCGCTCTCGTGGCGGCGGCCGCGCTGTCCGACCGCTACATCACCGCACGTTTCCTGCCGGACAAGGCGATTGACCTCATGGACGAAGCAGCCGCCAGACTGCGTATGGAGATCGACTCTTCACCGGTGGAGATCGACGTACTCCAGCGTCAGGTCGATCGCCTGCGGATGGAGGAGATGGCGATCGCCAAGGAGACCGACGAGGCGTCGAAGCAGCGCCTGGAGCGCATCCGCGCCGAGATCGCTGACAAGGACGAGGAACTGCGCGGTCTGCGAGCCAAGTGGGACGCCGAGAAGGCCGGCCTTGATCGCATCGGCGAACTCAAAGTACTCATCGATGACATGCGCGCCGCTGCCGAGCGGGCCCAGCGCTCCGGTGACTTCGAGACCGCATCGAAGCTGCTGTACGGCGAGATCCCGACCTTTGAAGAAGAACTCGAGCGCGTGACCGCGGAGACCAATGCGCGTGAGGCCGCGATGGTCCAGGAAGAGGTCACGGCCGACGACATCGCCGAGGTTGTCGCGACCTGGACCGGTATTCCGGCGGGTCGCCTCCTCGAAGGCGAGAGCGAGAAGTTGCTGCGCATGGAGGACTACCTCGACAAGCGCGTCGTCGGGCAGCCCGAAGCCGTGCGTGAGGTAAGCGACGCGGTCCGCCGTGCGCGGGCCGGCATCGCCGACCCCAATCGCCCGACCGGTTCCTTCCTCTTCCTCGGCCCGACGGGTGTCGGCAAGACCGAGTTGGCCAAGGCCCTCGCGGAGTTCCTGTTCGACGATGAGCGGGCCATGATCCGCATCGACATGAGCGAGTACTCCGAGAAGCACTCGGTGGCCCGACTTGTCGGAGCGCCTCCCGGCTACGTCGGCTATGAAGAGGGTGGTCAGCTGACGGAGGCTGTTCGCCGCCGGCCGTACTCCGTGGTGCTGCTCGACGAGGTCGAGAAGGCCAATCCCGAGGTCTTCGACATCCTCCTGCAGGTGCTGGACGATGGCCGGCTGACCGATGGTCAGGGCCGCACCGTCGACTTTCGCAACACCATCCTCATCCTGACGTCGAATATGGGCTCGCAGTTCCTCATCGATCAATCCGAGCCGTACGACGTACGCAAGGAGCAGGTCATGGCAGTGGTACGCCAGCACTTCCGACCGGAGTTCCTCAACCGTCTGGACGCGATGGTGATGTTCAACCCGCTCGACAAGGCTGAACTCGAGCGCATCGCAAAGCTCCAGGTCGATCAATTGCAGCACCGACTGACCGACCGCCGCATCACCCTCGACATCACGGATGAGGCC
>JAYNIC010000046.1:4884-12280 GCA_038108715.1 Candidatus Nanopelagicales bacterium
GCCCTGCAGTGGCTCGTCAACAAGGGCTATGAGCCGGCCTATGGGGCCCGTCCGCTGCGTCGACTGGTCCAGACCGCGATCGGGGACCCCCTCGCCAAGGAGATCTTGTCGGGGGCGGTCCATGACGGGGACACCGTGCGCATTGGGACGGTGCCCGACGGCGCTCACCTCACAGTCGAGCCGGTGCGCTGACCCTCGGTTCGCCTCCCGGGGCGCGCCTCGGGCAGAATCGAACGATGCGCGTCCCCCGGCTCCTTCGCGGTGCACTCGCGGTGAGCGCCGTAGGTGCGGTCGCCGCGGGCCTGCTGGCCTCACCGGCGAGCGCTAGGCCTTCTGACAGTGTGAAGCTGCCGGGCCAGTGCAACGCGTCCTACAACGTGGCGACTGCGCGTGGCTTCGACGTCAGCAAGGTCGCGAGCAAGCGGGTGGTGATCTACGACGGAGTCACGGTCTCGCTGACCTCGAACGGCTGGGCCGCTTCGTATGCCAAGGACCCATCATGGGCGCTGTGGTTCCACTCCCTCAACTGGCTCGTCCCCCTCGCGCTGGACGACCCTGAGACGGCAATCGAGGTCTTCGAGGAGCGCGACGTGGCCCTTGCTGATCCTGGATCGTCCACCAACAACAAGACACGCAAGCCGCTCGGCTGGACCCAGGGTCAGTTCCGCACTCGCCTGGAAACCGCGACGTGCCTTTATGCCATGACCGGGGACAAGCGACTTATCCCCATAGCCAAGCGCTTGGTCTCGGCGAACATGGATCCCGAGCGCTACCCCGGTCCCCCGAATGGGCCGGCGCACAACCACGGCACGATGTCGAACATCGCTCTCGTTCAAGCAGGTCGCGCATTCGATAGGCAGCAGTGGATCGACTACGCGGTGGGCCGCTTTATGCGAGATCTGCCGGAGGTGTTCTCCGACTGCGGCATGATGTGGGAGCAGAGCAGCACCTACCAGGAGCACAACGTTTCGCTGTGGAACCGCGCTGCGCGCGTCCTTGAAGTGCCCCTCGATAAGCCCGAGTTTGCGTTGGGTGCGCTTGTGCGCCCAGACGGCGTCCTTGAGGCGATCGGCGATGGCCAGCCGGAGCCGGACATGGTGCCGAACGGCGCCACCCTGTGGTGTTCCGACACCGGTTGGGCGGCCGGCACGCCGGACCCCTCCACGCACTACACCGTGCACTTCGGTCCGGAGACCAGCCGACACGGTCATCGTGATCACGGCAGCATCACCTGGTACGCCTTCGATATACCGGTCCTGTCCGACCGCGGCCTCTACGACAAGAAGCGCGACCGGCGCTTCGACTTCGCCAAGTCCATGGCGGCGCACTCGGTATTCGAACCCGTTGGCTTCGACAGTTATAAGGCGACCACGAAGGGCAAGCGCGGCAAGGGCGCGTCCTTCACGCTGACTGACAGCGCGGACGGGATATCCCGCCAGCGCCGCATCTCCATTTCGTCCACCCAGCTCGTCGTGCGAGATCGCGGTCAGGGAGCCAAGGAGTGGATCCAGCACTGGCAACTCGCCCCGGGTTGGACTCCCACCAAGACTGGTGCCGAGCACACCTCAGGCGCGACCTTGACGCTCTCGTGCGCGAATCTCAAGGCCGTTCAAGTGGAGACGTTCACAGCGTGGCGCACCTCCGAAGAGGCCTGGGATCTGCAGTGCCGGGTCACCGCTCGAGACAAGAAGGCCAGCTTGTCGACGACGGTGACGGTCAGTCCTCCGTCATGATCCGTGTGGCCACCGCTGTGGTCGCAGCGGCCTTGGGCGCCGGACTTCTCGGTGTTCCGGCATCCGCTGATGTCCCGCGGCTGTGCGCGGATGAGGTGAGTTCGGCGCAGCGGTTCGGCGCCGACGTGTCGGGCCTTGCTAGGGGCCTGCTGCGCCTCGACGGCCGGGATCTGCGCATCGGCACGGACTCATCAGATTGGCGCCTTGACGATCGAGCCGACGCCACCTTCACATCGCGGTTCCACTCCATGGTGTGGCTCGTGCCCGGTCTCGACAGTGGCACCGATGTCGTCGAATTGCTCTTGGCTCGAGACCGGGCCCTGCCCGATCCTGGCGGCTGGGCCAGCCTGGATGAGCAGCGGGCGACCGGGTGGACGCAATCGGTGGTCACTTTGCGCATGGGCGTGGTCACCTGCCTCTACGAGTCCACCGGAGATGTCCGGTTGATTCCGGTGATGGAGGATCTAGCCGCTGCCGCGCTCGATCCGCTCCGCTACCGCGGTCGTCCACTGAATCGCATCCACAACCACGGCACGATGTCGAATATCGCGCTGGTCCAGTCCGCAACGGTGTTCGATCGACCGGAGTGGCGTGAAGCTGCGCTCGCCCGATTCGAGGCGGATTCAGCGGCGGTCTTCTCCTCCTGTGGCCTCAGTGTCGAGCAGTCGTCGTCCTATCACCTGCTCAACGTCAAGCTGTGGAATCGCTCCCTCGATCGTGTCGCCGGTGAGGTGCCCTTCCCGGTGGACATGGGCCGCGCCGTCCAGCGCGCTGAACAGGCCATCTGGCGGATCACCCGCCCGGACGGCGTTCTTGAGGCGATCGGTGACGGCAATGAACAGGTTGTGACCGCGTCTGACGTGGGACTCGATGACACGACCGCGACATCGCTCGACGCGCGCCTGTTCTGTTCTGGTCGGGGGTGGGCGGCCAATCGGGGAAGCTGGGACGACACCGCAACCCACTACACGCTGCGCTTCGGCGAGCGTCCACGGTTCCACGGTCATGAGGATCGCGGAGCGACCACCTGGTTCACCCAGGGCGTGCCGGTCTTCAGTGACCGCGGACTGTTCGACAAGGCCAAGGGGCAGCGACGCACGTGGGCGCAATCCGCTGCCGCCCACTCGACCTTTGAGCCCCAGGGTTTTCGTTGGCCGGACCGGGTGAAGGCGTGGTTGGTCTCAACCGACGCCTCGACAGATTCTTACGTCGTCACCGCAAAGTCGCGAGGAGTGACGATGGAGCGCCGTCTCACTATCCCGTTGACGGTCGACGACAGCGGGCTGAGCATTCTGCGGGTCGAGGACTCAGGGCGCAGCACCTTCGATCAGCAGTGGTTCCAGCGCTGGCAACTCGCCCCGGGTTGGACCGTGCTTCCGCGCAGTAGCGGCAGCGCGCCAGCCGCTCTTCACAAAGAATCGGGCCTACTGCTGTACGGCGCATGCTGGTCCGGTGTGCTGGGCCGTGGCGCCACGCGTTCGGTCGAGCACTACGCCACCTGGCGCACCGCCACGCCGGCGTCGGCGATCGAGTGCGGAACCTTGGGCACGAAAGTCCGTATCGACACCATCTGGGTGGTCAGCAATGTGCTCGGCACAATGGACTGGGATCGATCGACGGGCTCGGTGCGGATCGTCCCCGACGACGTTCCGGAGGAATCAGAGGGAGAAGTCGCCGGGTCCGCCGCCTGATGCCTCGCCCGACCCTCCGGGTACGACGCCCTGCGGATAGTGCACCCGGAACGACACATTGCGGGCGCTGCCGCCGTCGCTGTCGCCGATGAAGGCGCGCACGACGTAGCCGCCGGGCCGACCGAACTGCACCTCACCGCCCACCGCGAGCACGCTGCGCATGTCGGCGCCGGGGGTGGCCCCGGCGGGGCGACCCGCTTCAACGGTGCCTTCGACGGTGAACAGTTGTTCGCCGTCCTCATGTTCGACGCTGATTGTCAGCGGGTAGGAGTGGTTGGTCTCGTTCCAGCCGATGATGATGCTGACCCCGATGCCGAGGTGCAGCATGCCGAGCGTGCCGTCGGCGTCGACTGGCTGCTCCAGATCGGTCCACCCCGCTCCCTGCAGGTAGAGCAGGCCATTGATGGCCTCAGCGTGATGGGCGAGGGTGACGAACTCAATCTGCGGCATAGGTCCATGGTGACCTATGCGTAGGCGAGCCGGTCCAGCGCCTCCCGCAGGACCTCTGGGCGCTTGCAGAAGGCCCAGCGCAGTGAGCGGACGCCGACGCCGCTGTGGTCGCAAAACACCTGGAGCGGGATGGCCACCACCTTCGCCCGGTGCGGTAGTTCACGCGCCACGGCCAGACCGTCGGGAAATTCGGCGAAGGGACCGAGATCGGTCGTGAGGAAGTACGTGCCCTCGGATCCGGCAGTGGTGAAGCCGAGATCGGTCAGCCCGGCGGTCAGCAGATCGCGCTGGTGCTGCAATTGGCGACGGAAGTCGTCGTAGTAGGAGTCCGGCATCCGCAGCGCGTGAGCGATGGCGTATTGGAAGGGTCCACCGGACACGTAGGACAGGTGCTGGCGGACAGCCCGAACAGCGCGAATAAGAGGAGCTGGCCCGGTCGCCCAGCCGATCTTCCAGCCGGTGAACGAGAATGACTTGCCGGCGCTACCGATCGTCACCGTGCGTTCGGCCATACCGGGCAGGGTGGCGATCGGCACGTGCTGGTGATCGTCGAACCACAGATGCTCGTAGGCCTCATCGGAGATGACGATGAGGTCGTGTTCGATGGCGATTGTGGCGATTGCCTGAAGTTCCTCGACGGTGAACACGACGCCGGTTGGGTTGTGCGGAGTGTTGATCAGGATCACGCGGGTAGCCGGGGTGATTGCGGCGCGGAGTGCGTCGATGTCGGGCCGAAAGGTTGGCGGTCGCAGGGGCACGGAGACTCGCGTGGCATTGGCCAGGGCGATCCCGGTCGCGTAGAGATCGAACCAGGGCTCGAACACGACGACCTCGTCACCGGTCTCGGCGAAGGCCAGCAGGCTGGATTGGATCGCCTCTGAGGCGCCGGTCGTGACCACGACCTCGGTGTCGGGGTCAACTGTCATGCCGTAGAACCGCTGCTGGTGCTCGGCGATGGCTGTCCGTAGGTCCGGGAGCCCGTGGACAGGTGGGTATTGATTGCCGCGGCCGTCTCGGATGGCGGCCTGGGCGATCTCCTTGACCTCCTCGGGTCCGTCGGTGTCGGGGAATCCCTGGCCGAGATTGATGGCCCCGACCTGCAGGGCGAGGTTCGACATCTCGCCGAAGATCGACGTCGCGTAGGGCTCCATCCGGGGAACCAGGGTGCGGGCTGGCATGGCTAGCCCCAGCGCAGGATGACGTTGCTGTAGGGCACGGCATCACCGGTGTGAACGATGCCGAGACACTCTCCGACGAGTCGCTTGAACTCGGTGTGTGCCACCCAGTCGATAGGCAGGTCGCGCAGATGCGTCAAATACCTCTGCTGGATCTCCGGGTCGACGTGGGTGCGGAACTCATCGGCCATGACGGCGCTGCTCGCCTCGTGCTCGGTGAGGATGACGTCGACGAGTTGCGGGATGGTCGGGAGGCCGCGCGTCACGATGAGTTCCACCGTCTCCACACCCGGATAGGACGGAAATGGTGCGTCGAGGATGGCGATCGCGTTGGCATGGCGGAATCGCGCGAGGAGGTTGGCTAGCTGTGGATGCCAGATCATGGGTTCCTCTCGCAGAGCTCGTCGATGGCGTCGGCTGTCGGGAGTGAGGGTGAGGCGCCCGCCACAGTCGTGGCGAGGGCTCCGGCCGCATTTGCGCGGCGCAGGCATTCGGTCCAGTCACGGTTCTGCGCCAGCGATGCCGCGAGGACGCCGCAGAAGGCGTCCCCGGCGGCAACGGTGTCGATCGGTGTCACCGGGAAGGCCGGGATGTGCCCGAACGAGTCGGGGGTCACCCAGATGCAGCCCGCGGGCCCGAGGGTCACCACAACGGTCCCGACGCCGCGATCGCACAGGGCCCGGCCCGCGGACAACGCGCCGTCGACGTTGTCGACTGGGATCCCGCTGATGAGGGCGGCCTCGTGCTCGTTGGCGACCATGATGTCGACGGTGTGGAAGAGCGGCTCGGGAATCCCTTCCGGAGGGACGGGCGCGGTATTGAGGATGGTGCGTAGGCCGAGTTCATGGGCGGCCCCAAGTGCGCCCACCACGGCGCTGGGGGTGACCTCCAGGGGAGCGAGCGCCACCCGCGCCTCGGGATAGCGGCGTACCTCGCCGGCTGTGTAGTCAGCGGTGAGCCATGCGTTGGCGCCGCCGACGACAACAATGCGGTTCTCTCCGGCCGCGTCCACCTCGATCAGTGCCGTGCCACTTGCGCCGTTCACGGTCGCGACGCCGCTGTCGTCAATGTCGGCGGCGGCGAGTTCCCGTCGCATCCAGCTGGCGGCGTCGTCGCTGCCGACGGCGCCGATGAGGGCCACGGCCCCACCGGCACGGGCGGCGGCGATGGCCTGGTTGAGTCCCTTGCCGCCGAGATGGCGCTCGAGGTCGCGGCCGGTCACCGTCTCACCGACCCCCGGCATGCGGTCCACGCGAAGCACCAGATCAAGATTCAGGCTGCCAATGCACACCACTGCGCTCACCCCGCGAGGCTAGCGCGGCAGGATGGACCCATGGCGGTTTTGGGGATCGATCTGGGCACGCAGTCGGTCAAGGTTGTCGGGGTCGATGACGACGGTTCGGTTCTGGCGTCTGTGACGCGGCCCTATGTCGTGGACTCACCGGTGGAGGGCTGGGCCGAATCAGACCCGCAGCGCTGGCTGCATGCCTGCGAGGAAGCTGCCGCCGAAGTGATGGACCAACTACCGCAGGCTCCGCGGGCGATGGGGCTAAGTGGGCAGATGCATGGGGTGGTCCTGTGCGATGCGGCGGGCACGCCGGTGCGCCCGGCGATCTTGTGGGCTGACTCCCGCAGCGCCACGCAGGCGCGGGCGCTGCGGTCAGAACTCGGTCCTACTGAATGCGCACGGTTGGGCTCGGCGCCGTTCCCCGGCTTTGCCGGCCCCACGTTGCGGTGGCTTGCCGAGCATGAGCCGGACTCCCTGGCGCGCGCGCGCTGGGCACTGCAACCTAACGACTGGTTGCGGCTGAAGTGGACCGGCGAGGTGGCGA
This sequence comes from Candidatus Nanopelagicales bacterium, assembly GCA_038108715.1. GTDB lineage: Bacteria > Actinomycetota > Actinomycetes > S36-B12 > S36-B12 > Mxb001. The sequence goes on from JAYNIC010000046.1 coordinate 11,766, forward strand.
CGGAGCCATCGGATGCAAGCGGGACGTTGCTGTATGACCTCGAACAGGGTCGGTGGAGTACCGAAGCCATGCGCGCGTGCCGGGTGCGGGAGGACCTGCTCGCCCCTATCCGACCTTCATCAGCCCTCGCCGGTGAGGTTGATCGACAGGGGTCCGTACTCCAGGGGTTGCCCGTGGCGCTGGGCGGGGCCGATGCTGCGTGCGCGGTGCACGGCCTCGGACTGGTCCCGGGTGAGGGGTCCCTGACAGTCGGCACCGGAGCGCAGATCGCGAGCATGCTCACCGAGCCACACCCGGACCCGACCTTGCGCACGCACACCTTTGCCGCAGTCGGGCCTCCCGGAGCGGGCTTCATGCGGCTCGGTGCCGTCCAAAGCGGCGGACTTGCGCTGGAGCGCGCGCTGAGTTGGCTCGGTGCTGATCTCGCCGAGGCCCGAGCAGCGCTGGCCGAGGGGATCTCATCTGCGGACCCGTTGTTCCTACCCTTCGTGTCGGGCGAGCGCAGCCCCTACATC
>JAYNIC010000047.1:0-1195 GCA_038108715.1 Candidatus Nanopelagicales bacterium
GTATCCAGCAGGCGCCGCACCTGGTCGGCGAGCTTCGCCGGGAGGGGCGGGATGACCTCGAGCACCGTGAGCCGTATGGGGTCCGGGTTCAGGATGAAGCTGATGTGCCGGTACTTCCCCTCCACCACAACCGCCTTTGCCTGGGGTGCCTCCCGCAACGCGACCGCAGCGAGACTGGAAGGGACGGCGGTGTCCGCATCCGGAGCGACGACGTAGGCCGTCTCGGACGGTAGCGCGAGAACTTCAACCGCCGTGATCGGCGCGAAAAGCGAGTCGTAGTCCTCCCGAAAAACATGCAGCAGAGCCGTGTCACCGTCGGGGCCGCGTACCACGATGAAGCGGGTACGCCGATAGGACTCACGACCGACGTAGGTCTTCACCAGTCCTTCTTCGGTGAGCTGCACGTCCAGGTGCGATATCGCCACGCCACGGTAGGCACTCGGAACTGCGTTGCGCGTGGCGCGTGATACCTGCGCCATCGTGGTCATGTTCTGGCCGGGGCGGTGTCGGGAGTGGAAAGGTGAACTGTGTCGGCACGCAGCCCAAGTCTTAGCGTGACCAGGGCGAGGAGATCGAAAACCCCGATATTGCCGAGATTCACCGTAGGGCCGTAACGCTCAATGAACCACGCCTGCTGATCTTTGCGGGGTGCCTCGAAGATGACTCTCTCGATGCCGGCAGACTCGACGGCGGCGTCCACCACATCAACGTGGGTCTCTCCGTCGGCGTTGTACACACCGATTGTGCCGCTCTCACGGCCTTCGGCCACGACATACCGTGCACCACTTGCCATATCCTCGAGGAACTCCTGGCGCCATTCATCGGGGAGGAGCAGTCGATCCTGCGTCTTGTATCCGGTCTCTGCGAATACTGTGAAGTTCGTGGCCGCGCGTCTGATGATGGCCTGCTTCTCATCCAAAGTCATGGGCACGATGCCCCGCGAGACCTCGACGGCCTCGAAGCCGACGGACTGCGCCCATTCGAGGCATTCCTCGACGCGTCGATGTGCCCAGGCGATCTCCAGCAGGGTCCCGCCGATGCAGGCCTGCACACCGTGCGCCTTGAGGAGTGCCATCTTGTCCGGCAGGCGTGGCTCGGCGTACGACGTGCCCCAGCCGAACTTCCAGATGTCGATGAACTCGCGATAGGACGTGAGGATGCCCACCATGGCCTCGACGCTGATGCCCTTATCGAG
>JAYNIC010000047.1:1205-10136 GCA_038108715.1 Candidatus Nanopelagicales bacterium
TATGATAGGAGACCATTCACTTTCGGACACCTCACTCGGCAGATCGGGGACCCCATGACCGGCGACGCCGACGTCCTTGAGGGGATCGTCGCTGCCGTGGCGAATAACCCTGCCGTTGCCGCCAAGAGGAGCATCGGTCTGATTTCCGAGGTGTTGCCACCGGGCAACTGGCTCAGCGGCCCCGGCGACGACGGTGCCGCAGTGGCTCTGGACGGATCAACCGTCATCGCCTGCGGTGAGGCCATCTACCCGCCGTTCGTCACCGGAGACCCCTACGGCGCGGGGATCGCCGCTGTGCTCGCCAACGTCAATGACGTCGCCGCGATGGGAGGTGAGCCGTTGGCGATTGTCGACACGGTCATCGCACCCCCGGTTCAAGCCCAGCGCATCCTCGCGGGAATGCGTTGGGCCGCCGATCTGTATCGCGTCCCGATCGTCGGCGGTCACTACACGCCGTCGGATGGGCCTGCCTCACTCTCCGCATTCGCGGTAGGCCGGGCCGATGCTGTGCTCTCCGTCACGCGCGCATCCGAGGGTCAGGACCTCGTGGTTGCGGTCTGCGTCGAGGGGACCATGCGCGAGGACTTCCCGTTCTTTCGCTCCTTCGATGAGCGAGGCTCATATCTGGCCGAGGACGTCCGCCTTCTCGCTCGGATTGCTCGCGAGGGAGTCGCGCAGGCCGCCAAAGACATCAGCATGGCGGGCCTAGTCGGTTCGTTGGCCATGCTCCTCGAGCTGGGCGGATTCGGGGTCGAGGTGGATATCCGGAAGGTACCGGCACCCGAAGGCGTGCCACTGAGCACGTGGTTCAACTGCTTCCCGTGCTTCGGCTTCCTCCTCACGTGCGAGCCGGGCACAACCGATGACTGCGTCGCGGCGTTCCATGCGCGAGGGCTCTCCGCCGCCAGGGTCGGCGCACTCGACTCGAGCGGGGTGATTCGTCTGCGTGACGGTGACCTGGCAGTTCCCGTCCTCGAAGTTGCCGGCATCACAGGAATCGCTCGGCATTAGGGGTCGAGGCGGGACCCCGGGCCAACGTCCGCCGCGGATTCACCTTCGTCGACGAACTAGGCTCCGGCACGTAGGTTCTGCGGGCCAAACTTGCGATCTGTTCACGCTGTGCGCACGTCTTGCTCACGTTCGGCCGCACTCCTTGACCGGCCCAAACCCCCCCCTTAACGTCTACGTCCGTGAGGACGCCGTCCTCACATGCGAGACACTGATCCGCGGTCTTTGACCTGGTCGCCAATGTTGGCCGCGGGGAGTCAGCGGCGAAACCGGCGCATTACGCCAGGCTCGCCGCATTTTTCATGTAGCGGGCCACAGGAAGAGGTCCCTACCGTGCAACTCACTTCCCTCCGTCGCGCGCTGGTCATCACAGCCGCGACATCTCTATCCCTTCTCAGCATCAACGTGGCCGCCCAAGCGGACACTGTTCAAAGCGAAATCACTTCCAACGCAGCTCAAGGCGTTCAGTGGGTCGACATCAACGAGCCAGTGGTCGTCGACTACTGGGTCACCAACGACAACTCCGGTGGCATGAAGGCCTGCGATGCGACATCAGACTCACCGGCGATCGTGACGTTCAACCCGCCCTCGGGTGTCACAGTGAGCCCCACTTCACTCACGTTCACAGGCTGTGATGTGAAGCAATCCGCCACGTTCACCGCCGGAGACTCAGGCCGGTTCGACATCCCCGAGGCGTCGGTTGCCGACCTCGATGGGCGGTACTCCACGGCGGGCACATCGTTCAAGATCGACACCACCGGCGACACTGGCGGCGACACTGGCGGTGGCGGACCGACGGACACCACGGCTCCAGTGCTCACGGGCAGTGCACCCTCCGCCAACGGCGCCGGGTGGCACAACTCCGCCGTTACCGTGACCTGGACCTGTGTAGATGAGACCGACGGCGAGATCCTTGTCGCCGATTCGGTCCTGTCCGGTGAGGGTGCCGACCAGTCGGCCACGGCAACCTGCACCGATGCCGCGGGCAACTCGGCCTCGGCAACCGTCTCGGGCATCAACATCGACATGACGCCCCCGGTGGTGGCCTTCGCTGACGCCTCTCCCGCAGCGGGGTCGCAGTTTGACTTCGGGGACACCCCCGATGCCTCCGCGTGGGTGTGTGAAGCAAGTGATGCGACCTCCGGTCTTGCCGGTCCCTGTTCCACCGCTGGACACGGCGCGATCGTAGGCAGCCACACCGTGACGGCGGCGGCCACGGACAACGCGGACAACACCTCCAGCGCCTCAAGTGACTACTCGGTCGTGGCCTGGCGGCTCACGGGCTTCTACCGCCCGGTGGACATGGGTGGCACGGTCAACACCGTGAAGAACGGGTCAACCGTGCCGCTGAAGTTCAACGTCTACAAGACGCTGAGCGGAGAACAGATCACCGATGTCTCTGCCATCCAGGGTTTCACGGTCAGAACAGTGCACTGCTCCACCAGTGCTGAAACGGATGCGATGGAGTTCACCACCACCGGTGGGACCTCGCTGCGTTACGACACCACCGAAGGCCAGTTCATCCAGAACTGGCGCACTCCCAAGTCACCGGGAAGCTGCTACACGGTGACCATGACCACTCTCGATGGATCATCCCTCACGGCACTGTTCAAGCTCAAGTGAGATAGCAGGAGGGAAGGTGGGGGCTGGCTTCGCCAACCAGCCCCCACCTCTATGTCAGTCACCAGAAGTGCTCTAGCCCGTGGCGGGCCACTGTGTCCGGGTGATCAGGTTGGGGAACCTAGAACGCCACACCGATCAGCCGAGAAGCGCCTTCATGCGATCCGCCACGGTCGTGATGGCTCGTATCGGTGCAACGCGTGACAGCCGATCGAGCATCTTGGCGTCACCGCCGATGAGCAGTCGCGGCTCACCCTTGGCGACCGCGTCGACAATCAGTCGGCCGGCGTCCTCCGCAGAGGTGACCTTGGGGGTCTTTCCGTCGGGCATGGACGGCGCAGCGACACCGGAGTTCTCGGTGATGTTGGTGCCCACCCCACCGGGGAAGACCACCGTGACGGCGACATTCGAATCGCGCAGTTCGGCGTAAAGGCACTCGGTGAGGAGTTTCACCGCAGCCTTGCTCGCACCGTAGACGCCCTGACCGGGCACCGGCACGAGCGCACCCATGCTCGACACGTTGAGGAGTGCCGCCTCGGGTCGCTCCATCAGCAGCGGCAGGAACGTCGTGTCGAAATAGTAGGTGCCCCAGAAATTCACATCCATCACGCGCTCTGCTGCCTCAAGCGGCAACGTGGTGATCGGTTCGAATGGCTGGATGATGCCGGCGATGCTGAGTAGCCCGTCAACCTGACCATGCGCATCGAGTACGGCGTCCGGCAGTGCCGCAACTTCACCTCGATCGGCGACGTTCAGTGTGTGGAGTGAAAGCCGATGAGCGGCGCCCGCCAGTCGTGCCGTCTCCTCCAGCGCATCTGCGTGCAGGTCGACCGCTGCTACCTTGGCGCTTCGGCCGAGCAACTCCAACGTGACAGCCCGACCGATGCCACTACCGGCACCGGTGACGACAAAGACTTTCGCGGCAATCTGCATAGTCACTGCCTCCCTAGGTCCGTCATCCAGTCTGCGTCGTCGCGGGACTGGATGCAGGGGGCGAAAGGCCCGGATCTGACGGAGGGGACCACGGACTGGCTAGGCCAGCACGGACTGCACGAGCCCGTGCACGCCGACCCGGCGCAAGGTTTCCCGGCACCCCAGATATTCCTCACGAAATACCGGATCACTCGCCAGATCACCGAAGATCGGCTCAATGGCCAGGAAAGCACCCGGGTCGGTCGTTTCCGCGAGCGCAGCATCGGTCATGACCTGAGCGAGGACGTCCTCGGGAATCTCCGGCGCGGTGATCATCCCGCTCCCGATCAACTCCCAGTAGTAGGACCAGGCGGCGACCATCGCCGCACCCAGAGCGACGGATCGACCCGCGGCCAGGTTCTCCCTGATGGTGGGCAACGTGAACGTCGCCATGCGGTTCGAGCCATCGGTCGCCAGGCGAACGAGTGTGTCGCGCATGTGCGGATTGCTGAAGCGTTCGATCAGGGTGTCGATGTACGCCGGCAGATCAATCCCGGGGAGTTCCCCGAGGGTCGGCGTGGCCTCGCGCACCATGTACGCCATCAGGTAGTGACGGATGGCGACATCACGCATCGCCTCATCGACCAGCACGTAGCCGAGTGGTCCGCCAAGATAGGCGATCGCCTGATGCGAGGCGTTGAGCAGGCGCAACTTCATCAACTCGTAGGGGCGCACGTCGTCGACGAACTGCACACCGACCGCCTCCCATTCGGGCCGTCCCAGCGTGAAGTGGTCTTCAACGATCCACTGGGTGAATGGCTCACCTGGCACCGGCCAGGCATCGTCGATGCTGAACTCGTCGCGCACTGCCGTGCGGTCATCGTCCGTCGTAGCCGGAGTGATGCGATCCACCATCGAGTTGGGGAAGGCCACTTCGGCGTCGATCCAGTCCCCGAGCTCGGGATCCATCAGTCGGGCAAGGCTCACGATGGTCTGCCGCGCAATGTCGCCATTGCCCTGCAGGTTGTCGCAGGACAGCACGGTGAACGGCGGTACGCCGGCCGCACGCCGCCGGCGCAGAGATTCGATGACGTAGGTGAACGCCGTCTGCGGGTGGGAGGGATCAGCTAGGTCGTGGAGGACGGACGGATGCTGTGGGTCGAACTCACCCGTCGCCGGGTTCTTCAGATACCCACCCTCAGTGACGGTCAGGCTGACCATCCGGACAGCTGGATCCGCCGCACGCGCGAAGACTGCCTCCGGATCATCCGGCGCGAAGAGGTACTCCAGGACCGAACCGATCACGCGTGGCTCGAGCGAGCCGTCGGGGTGGCGCAGGACCAGCGTGTAGAGGTAGTCCTGTGCGCTCATGACGTCACGCATTCGGGCATCCTGCGGAAGGACACCGACTCCGCAGATACCCCAGTCCATGCCACGGCCGGACTCCATCAGTCGATCGACGTACATCGCCTCATGCGATCGATGGAAGTTGCCGAAGCCGAAGTGCACGATGCCGACGGTGGCAGTGGCACGGTCATAGGTGGGCGTCGGCACAGACATGATGATCGGCAGATTCGTCCCGGTCAGTGGCGTCACGATCGTCTACTCCATTTCCGCCGGTCGAACGACGTACTTGATGTCGCCGCCGCTGGGGGCCGCCACCAGGGCGCCCTCCACCTCGTCCAGGCTGAGAACACGGGAAATCAGCGGATCCAGATCGAGCGCACCGGAGCCCACGAGGTCAGCCGCCCGCGCCTGCGTTAGCGGATTGAGGAACGACCCCTGCACGCGCAGTTCGTCGACCACCATGGTGAAGGGACTCACCGGAATCGTCTGCCCCTCCGGTGGAATGCCCAGCAGGATCACCGAGCCGCCGCGGCGTGCCAGATACATGGCCTGCGTCACCGTCTGGGTGGCTCCCGCGCACTCGAAGACGACGTCGAAGGTGCGCGACAACCGGCCAGCCTGCTCGGGCGTGCAGGAGTCGGTGGCACCTAGTTGCTCAGCCAACGCGCGCTTGGCCGCTTGACGCGTCACCAAGGTGATGCGCGAGGCCCCCGCGCGGGCGGCGAGTTGCACGGTGAGTTGCCCCATGACGCCGCCACCTACGACGGCAACCGACTCACCGCCCGACAATTCAGCGAGATCAAGACCGCGCAGGCAGCAGGCAAGCGGCTCGACGAAGGCCAGATGCGCAGGATCGACGTCGGCGATTGCATAGAGCTGGGTCTCGGGTACGACGACGACCTCACTCAGACCGCCGTCGATGTCGACCCCGAGGGCGTAGCGCTCCGGACAGAGGGCGACCCGGCCAGCGCGACAGTCCGCGCAGTCACCGCAAGAGATGTTGGGATCCACCGAGACGAGGTCACCGGGCGACCACGGGGAGGCGGACCCGCTCCAGCGCACGCGTCCACCGAACTCATGGCCCAGCACGAGTGGCATTCGACTGGGGTACTCCCCGCGCACGATGTGGCGGTCGGTGCCGCACAGGCCGCAGGCAAGCACGTCGACCAGCACCTCCCCCGGACCCGCCGCGGGCACGGGAAGCTCGACCACCTCAAGGTGCCCGACGTCCGTCAGTTGAAGCGCCCGCATCCCGCGACTGTAGTTGTCAGCGGGTCCTAGCGCTCCATCAAATTCGTCTCGAAGGCGTAGGCGTCCGCGCGATAGGCGTGGACACCGAGTTCGATCGGACGACCCGTGACGTCGAAGGCGTGCCGCTCCATCGTGAGCAGCGGTGCGCCCCGGCGAACATCTAGCACGCGAGCCTCAACCGAAGTTGCCGCCTTGGCACCGATCCTCTGCTTCGCCGTGTGAGGGGATTGCCCCGTCGTGCGCAGATGCGCATACAGTCCACCGCTGACGAGGTCTGCGTCTGGCGACACGATGTCGACCGGTAGCCAGTTCTGCATGTAGGCGAGCGGCTCATCACCCTCGCAACGCAGGCGCTCCAGGTAGCGCACCGGCGATCCCTCGACAATCTGCAGGACTTCAGCGACGCGCTCATCCGCGGCCACCGTGTCAAAGGTCAGGACCGTGGTCGACGGACGGCGATCGCTGTCCCGCAGATCGTCGTACAGGCTGGTGAGGCCGAGTTGTCGGCGCACCTGCGAGTGCACCACCTGGGTGCCGATGCCCCGGCGGCGCATGAGCAGGCCCTTATTGACAAGGTCCTGCATCGCTTGGCGAACGGTCGGTCGACTCAGGCCGTACTTCTCCGCGAGCACCATCTCGGTGTCGATTTGATCGCCGGGAGCGAGTCGCCCATCCTCGATGGCAGCCTGGAGTTGCTGGGACATCTGGAAGTACAGCGGCACCGGGCTGCCGCGGTCCAGTGCGATGTCGACGTTCATGACATCACTCCTCGCCGCACAGCTGATCGCCGATGCCGCATCCCGCTAGTCCGGGTTGGGCAGCGTGATGTCGCGGACGAAGGATTCCAACTGGTTGTTGGCGTCAAGGAACTGACGCAACGTGCGACGCGTCGCGCCGTAGTCGGTGAACTGCTCCACGGTCATCCCTTCGATGTCATACGCCTTGCGGAACTCGGCGAAGTTGTCGTAGAGATCCTCGACGATGCGCGGATCGACCGGGTCTTCAAGTCGGTGCGTGGGCTCGATGCCGCTGGCATTGAGCCGCTTCTGCCAGCCGAACGGCGGGGAGATGACGACGTCCCCGCCGATGAACTGGCTCCAGTGCATGTGGTTGCGGAAAGCCGCCGACAACAGTCGCGTGCGGTAACCACGCTCTTGATAGATCTGATATGCCCGCTTGAAGACAGCAACGCCAGCCCACTCCATGATGCCGGGGTCGACGGTGATCTGTTCCTTCTCGGCGGAGACGCGCATCCAGTCATCGGTGCGACCCACCATGATCGTGCAGACCGGACCCATGTGGCTGACATCGAGGCCTTCAGCCTCGCGACGACGCAGGCCGCGCTCGACGGCCTCCGCGACGGCGAGCGCCTGCGGGACGGTGAAGGACACGGTCGCGTTGATGCTGACGCCGCGGTAGGTCGCCTCCTCGAAGGCGGCCGCGCCGGCGGCCGTCACCGGGATCTTGACGATCATGTTCGGTGCAAGCGTGGAGAACTCCACGGCCTGCTCCACTAATGCGTCGGTGTCGCGGTAGTAGCGCGGGTCGGTCTGGATGGACAGGCGACCGTTGCGGCCCTCGTAGCGCTCAAAGGCGGGCACGAGGAGGCGTGCAGCCTCAACCGAGAGGTCCTTGACCATGGCCCAGCCGATTTCGTCCTCGGTGGCCGTCGGGTTGGCCGCGGCGTACTCGGTGATGCGCTGAGACCAGGTGGGGCGATCAGCCTTGAGTGCGGCGAGTGCGATGACCGGATTGCAGGTCGCGCCGACCGCACCCCAACTGATGGCCTCGGACAGTTCGCGGGGGTCCGCGGAGTCATTCCACAGGACAGTGGGCGTGGTCTCCGTCATCCGGAGCAGCGGTGAGGTCGTCATTGGGTACTCCTTAGGACTGGGTGGGAAAGCCGAGGTTGATGCCGCCGTGGCTGGGGTCGAGCCACCGGCTCGTGACGACCTTGCCGCGGGTGAAGAAGTGCACGCCCTCGGCGCCGTGCGCGTGGGTGTCGCCGAAGAGGGAGGCCTTCCAGCCGCCGAAGGAGTAGTAGGCCATGGGCACGGGGATCGGCACGTTGACGCCGATCATGCCGACCTCGATCTCGTTCTGGAAGCGGCGAGCCGCGCCACCGTCGTTGGTGAAGATCGCGGTGCCGTTGCCGTAGGGGTGATCGTTGATCATCTCCACGCCAGCCTCGAAGGACGGGACGCGCACGACGCTGAGCACCGGTCCGAAGATCTCGTCGGTGTAGATGGTCATGTCCGGGGTGACGTTGTCGAAGAGTGTCGGGAGCAGCCAGAAGCCGCCGTCCTCGCCGTCGACATCACCTTCGCGACCGTCCACGACGAGCGTGGCGCCGGCCGCTTCGCCGGCATCGACGTACGACTTGACCTTGTCGCGGTGCACGCCGGTGACGAGCGGACCCATGTCGCAGCCGCGACGGCCATCGCCCGTGCGCAGGGCGGGCATGCGCTCGGCGATCTTCGCAACGAGTTCATCACCGATCGGATCGACCGCGAGGACGACGGAGATCGCCATGCAGCGCTCGCCCGCCGAACCGAAGCCGGCATTGATCGCCTGGTCGGCCGCGAGGTCAAGGTCGGCGTCGGGCAAGACGAGCATGTGGTTCTTGGCGCCACCGAGGGCCTGGACACGCTTGCCGTTCTTGGTGCCCGTCTCGTAGATGTACTGCGCGATCGCGGTGGAGCCGACGAAGGAGATGCTTTTGACGTCCTTGTTCTCCAGCAGGCCGTCGACCGCTTCCTTCTTGTCGTCGGGTGCCTTGTGGGCGGCGAGTAG
>JAYNIC010000047.1:10146-11770 GCA_038108715.1 Candidatus Nanopelagicales bacterium
CGACCGCTTCCTTGTCACCGTGGACGACGTTGAAGACGCCGTCAGGAAGGCCCGCCTGCTTCCACAGTTCGGCGACGTACATGATCGCCGACGGATCCTTCTCGCTGGGCTTCACGACGACGGTGTTGCCCGTCGCGATGGCGATGGGGAAGAACCACATCGGCACCATCGCGGGGAAGTTGAAGGGCGAGATGATGCCGACAACACCAAGGGGCTGACGGATCGAGTACGAGTCGACGCCGCTGGAGACGCCCTCGGAGAAGCCACCCTTCATCAGGTGCGGGATGCCACAGGCGAACTCGACGACCTCCTGGCCGCGGGTGACCTCGCCGAGCGCGTCGGACAGGACCTTGCCGTGCTCCTCGGTGATGAGGGCGGCGACCTTCTCCTTGTTGGCATTGAGAAGCTCGCGGAAGGCGAAGAGGATCTGGGCGCGCTTGGTGAGCGAGGTGTCGCGCCACTCGGGGAAGGCCGCCTTGGCGGCGGCCACGGCCTCATCGAGGGTGGCGCGCGAGGCGAAATCGACCGTCTTCGTCACCTGACCGGTGGCGGGGTCGTAGACGTCGCCGGAGCGCTCAGGCGAGCCCTGCCACAGTGAGCCGTTGATCCAGTGGGTGACGCGAGCGGTCATGGCGATTCCTTCGAAGAAGCGGGCTTAGTCCAAATGTCCTTACAAACTCTACACCAGGCGTCGAGCCGACCATGGCCGACGTCGCAAATCATCTGGGTGTCTCGCGGCAGCTGGTGAGCCTTGTTCTGCGCAACAAGCCCGGCCCCAGCGAGCGCACAAGAACTCGCGTCCTCAAGGCTGCCGAGGAACTGGGCTATCGACCTCACCTTGGTGCACAAGTCCTACGGCAGTCTCGGAGCACCCGCATCGGTGTCGGATTTATTGCCAGCAACGACACCGACTCCGAGATTGTTGAGCGGATGTACGGCACAGCCCGCGAGGCCGGATACAGCCTCGTACTCAGTGCTCAGAATGCTCACCGAGGAACCACGAGGGTGCTCGCTGAACTGCGTGGTCATCGATGTGCTGGTGTCATTCTTATCGGTAGCACGGTCCCAGACGACGACTTCCGGGAACTCGCGCGGCAGTCCGTTGTTCCTGTCGTCTTGGTCGGGCATGGGCGACAGAACTCCGATTACGACGTCGTTCGCTCCGCGGGGGACGTCGGTATCGCCAAGTGCGTGGAGCACCTGCACGACCTTGGCCACCGGGACATCGCCTACGTGGACGTACCTTCCATCGCCCCTTCGCTTGATCGCGTTCGAGGATACGAACGGGCCTGCCTAACACTGGGCATTAGTCAGCAGATTGCACGAGTGGAAGCAGGCGTGGCCGAGGAGGAGGGAGCTGGCGCAGCCCGAGCTCTGTTGGCCAGTAGCCGAATGCCGACGGCGATCGCCTGCGCCAATGACCAGTCCGCTCTCGGCGTTGCCATGGTCCTGCTTGAGGCGGGCCTGCGTATCCCCCAGGATGTGTCGATCACCGGCTTTGACGACAGCCGAGTCGCGGCCCTCTCCGTCATGCAGTTGACCTCCGCTCGACAGGACCCTTCAAAGATGGGAGCAAAAGCCATCGATGCCGTGCTGCGGCGAATCAATGACCCGAGCAAGCCAG
>JAYNIC010000047.1:11780-12167 GCA_038108715.1 Candidatus Nanopelagicales bacterium
GGCCGCAGCTCGTCGTGCGCAATTCGACGGCTCCACCGGGGGGCTAGTGCGCAAATTGTGGCGTTAGCGACCCGTTGCGGTGATTGGCGACGATCAAAAATGTGCGTACCGAGCTAGACCGGCTTGACCTTCTCCTTGAGTTTCTCAAGTTTGCCGCCCCGCATTTGGTACGTCGTCGTCACCCGCAGGTCCGGGCAACACAGGGGGCCTGACCCGGAGTACTGCCCACCCGTCACGACGAGGCGGTTGTGTCGGATCTTCAGTGACTCGAACTGCAGCATGTTGAGCTGGACGGTGATCTGCTTTGGCACGGGCCCGGCGAGGAACACGGTGAGGTACTGGTCCTGCGCGCCACCTGCGGAGCGCTGGCGCCGGCATTGGCGCCCG
>JAYNIC010000048.1:0-5577 GCA_038108715.1 Candidatus Nanopelagicales bacterium
CCTTCGATCTCGTCGAGGGAGTGGAGCGCCTCGATGATGCGATGAACTCCGGCAGGGGGGCCGTGATGGCCTTGACCCACTCGGGAAACTGGGATCTCGCCGGGGCCTGGGGCTGCCACCGCTACGGCGGCCTAGTGACGGTTGCCGAGCGGCTCAAGCCGGAGAGTCTCTTCGACCGATTCGTTGCATACCGGGAGTCCCTGGGCATGGAAGTGCTGCCGCTGGGGGACTCTGATGTCCTGCGGGTCTTGACGCGACGGCTGCGGGAGGGCCGACTTGTCTGCCTCCTAGCCGACCGGGACCTCGCGCACAGCGGGGTTCCCGTGGACTTCTTCGGTGAGCGCGCCTCGATGCCGGCTGGTCCTGCGGCGCTAGCAGACCTCACCGGAGCGCCACTGCTCCCGGTATCGATCTGGTACGACGGGGATCGAACCTTGGGCAAGATCGGCGAGCCTATTGAGACCGCCCTGCCAGGCGCGCAAGGCAACCGTGGCGAACGTATCGTTCATGCGACGCAGGCAATGGCCGATACCTTCGCGCTCGAGATCGCAAAGCATCCCCAGGACTGGCACATGATGCAGCGACTGTGGCACGCCGACCTGGACCGGGACAGCCGGTGAAGGTCGGCATTGTGTGCCCCTACTCCTGGGATGCACCCGGAGGAGTGCAGGCACACGTCCGTGACCAGGCGGAGACCTTGATCTCAGCGGGCCACGACGTCAGCGTACTGACCCCGGTAGAGGACCCGTCCCACCTTCCGCCGTACGCCGTGGATGGTGGACGGCCACGCGCGGTGCCCTACAACGGATCGGTGGCGCGACTCACGATGGGCGTCAAGGCGACCGCTCGCGTGCGACGCTGGATCCGGGAGGGTGAGTTCGACGTGCTGCATGTGCACGAACCCCTTGCGCCATCCCTGGGTGTCCTCGCATGCTGGGCGGCTCGCGGGCCCATTGTCGCGACCGTTCACTCGTCGCTCGAGAGATCCCGCGCACTCACGACGGGCTACTACGTCGCGCAGACAGCTTTGGAGAAGATCAACGCCATCATCGCGGTGAGCGAATACGCACGGCGGACGATCGTCGATCACCTCGGCGCCGATGCTGTCCTCATCCCCAACGGCGTACGCGTGGATCACTTCCGCGGCGCCATCCCGCTAAAGGAGTGGCCTGGACCAAGCGTGTGTTTCCTCGGCCGCATGGACGAGCCGCGGAAGGGGTTGCCCATCTTGCTAACGGCCTTCGTCGAGGTTCGCCAACGAATTCCCGATGCGACATTGGTTCTCGTGGGTCCGGGTGATCCCGACCAGGTACTTGCCGGCGTTCCCGCGTCTGTGCGCGAGGGGATCGTCTGCCTCGGGCGAGTAAGTGAGGAAGACAAGGCGCGCATCTTGGCCGGGGTCGATCTGTATGTCGCCCCAAATACCGGCGGGGAATCCTTCGGCATCGTGCTCCTTGAAGCCATGGCGGCCGGTGCGCCGGTTGTGGCGAGCGACCTTGAAGCCTTCGAGCGTGTCCTGGACGGTGGCCAGGCCGGACGGCTGTTCCCCGTCGGCGACGCCGGAGCGCTCGCCGACGCACTGGTAGACCTGCTGGAAGACCCGGATGAGCGCGAGCGGCTACGTGAGGTCGGTGCCCGACGCGCCGACCTCTTCGACTTGCCACGCGTCTACGAAAGCGTGATGGCCGGGCAAGGCCCGGTCAGCGAGGACCTGCGTGGCCCAATCGTGGGCCGCTGGGCGGGCCGCCGACGGGAGACGACGTGAGCTGGTGGTGGTTCGCGATTGCGGGAGTCATCGTCGTCCTCGTGGCTCTCTACTTCAGCATGACCGCAGGGCGACTCGACGCCTTGCATCGACGCGTCGACGCCGCGGAACATGCATTGGACGTCCAGCTATTGCGGCGGTCGGCGCTCACCTTGGACCTGGCGTCGTCGGGTTTGTTCGACCCCGCGACCACCGTCGTCTTGGCCGAAGGCGCCCACGCGGCCAGGACGGCCGATGCGGCCGATCCCGTGGCACGCGGGCTTGCGGAGAGCGACCTGACGCGCGTGCTTGCGGAGGTCCTTCCCGACGACACCGAACTCGAGAATCTCCGTGACTCGCCGGAGGCGATGAACATGCTCGACGAACTCGCGAGCACGTGCGCCCGGGTCCAGCTCTCGCGTCGCTTCCACAATGATGCTGTCCGCGCCTGCCGACAGGTGCGTCGACACCGCGCCGTTCGGTGGTTCCGCCTCGCCGGGCACACCCCGTGGCCCCAGACCATGGAGATGGACGACACGCCGCCGCGGGCGCTCACCGACCGCTAGCCCAAACCGACGTACCGTGGTCGGGTGCATCATCGTCCCCCGACCGCTCGCCTGGTCGTCGTCTCGATTGCCGTCGTCGGTGCCGCCTTGCTGGCCGCGTGCTCGGGAGGTGACGCCGCGCCGATGGCAACGAGCGTGACGCCCACGCCGTCGCCCTCGGCTACGCCAACACCCACGCCGTCGCCTGCGCCGTTGCCAACGGCGTCCTCCGCGGCGTATGGCATCCCTGCGGGGGCATCACCCTTCTCGGGACTGCCCGGAGGCGAGGGCAAGCCGGTTCTCGCCATCAAGATCGACAACACGCGCGCAGCCCAGCCGCATGCTGGATTGCAGTCGGCAGATCTGGTCTACGTCGAGGAGGTGGAGTGGGACCTCACTCGACTGCTCGCCATTTTCAACTCCTCACTGCCTCCGGAGATTGGGCCGGTGCGTTCAGCCCGCATCAGTGACATCGACATGCTCGCTCCATTCGGTGCCGTGGCGTTCAGCAATTCGGGGATGCAGTCCAAGCTCAAGCCGTACATCGCGGCCGCGAATCTGTACGACGTCTCGGCCGAGCTCACCTACGATGCTTTCCGCCGCGACCCCGGTCGTCCTGCCCCGGTCGACCACATGGCCGATCCCGCGGCGTTGCTCGCGGCCGCGCCAGACGCGGCGCTCGCGCAGGACATCGGCCTGGTGTTCTCGCAGGACCCACCGCCGGGCGGGACTCCCGTCGCGAAGGTGACGGCCACCTGGCCGTCCTCGGAGGTGTCCTTCACCTGGGATCCGCAGGCGGGCAACTTCATCGTCGGCCTCAACGGCGAGGAGTCGCGGTCGACCGAGGGCGGCCCCCAGCGCGCGGCCACGGCCGTCATCCAGTCCGTGCCCCAAACCGACTCCGGATTCGGGGACAGGTACGGCGGCAAGACGCCATTTATCGAGACGGTGGGTAGCGGCGGAGCGATCGTGCTGAGAGACGGCCGGATGTGGTCGGTGACCTGGGATCGCCCCGACATGCTCAGCGGGACGACGTTCACCCTCCCTGACGGCAGCCTGATGCCGTTTGCCATCGGCCAGGAGTGGATCGTGCTGCTCGACAAGACCAGAAAGCCCACGATCAAGTAGCCCCGTCCCCACGGTGGGCCGACCCGGGGACGGCCGACTACGATGGCGCCAACACCCCGTCAGGGCCATCACGTCTGAGGGCCATTTCGTGTGAGAGGTCACCGTGTCCGAGAATTCCACCGCTGCTACCGGAACTACCCGCGTGAAGCGAGGCATGGCCGAGATGCTCAAGGGCGGCGTCATCATGGACGTCGTAACTCCGGAGCAGGCCAAGATCGCTGAGGACGCCGGTGCGGTCGCCGTCATGGCTCTCGAGCGTGTCCCTGCCGACATCCGCGCCGAGGGCGGCGTCTCCCGTATGTCCGACCCGGACATGATCGACGGAATCATCGATGCCGTCACCATCCCGGTGATGGCGAAGGCTCGGATCGGTCACTTCGCGGAGGCGCAGGTACTCCAGTCACTCGGGGTCGACTACATCGACGAGTCCGAGGTCCTCACCCCGGCCGACTACGCCAATCACATCGACAAGTGGCAGTTCACGGTGCCCTTCGTCTGCGGTGCCACCAACCTCGGAGAGGCGTTGCGTCGCATCACCGAAGGTGCGGCCATGATCCGCTCGAAGGGCGAGGCTGGCACCGGTGATGTGTCGAACGCCGTCACGCACATGCGCCGGATTCGCGATGAGGTCCGCCGTCTGTCCTCCCTGCCGGAGGATGAATTGTATGTCGCCGCCAAGGAACTCCAGGCGCCGTACGACCTGGTGGTCGAGGTTGCGCGGGCGGGCAAGTTGCCGGTCGTGCTCTTCACCGCGGGGGGCATCGCCACCCCGGCTGACGCGGCCATGATGATGCAACTCGGTGCCGAGGGCGTCTTCGTGGGCTCCGGCATCTTCAAGTCCGGGGACCCCGTGAAGCGGGCGGAAGCCATCGTGCAGGCGACTCGGCACTACGACAACGCCGATCTGGTGGCCAAGGTCTCCCGCGGCCTGGGCGAGGCGATGGTGGGGATCAATGTGGCGGATATCCCCGTGCATCACCGCCTCGAAGACCGCGGCTGGTGACCGTCGCGCCGGCGATCGGCGTTCTCGCTGTCCAGGGAGATGTGCGCGAGCACCTGCACGCGCTGCAAGCCGTGGGAGCGGCCGCGCGAGCCGTTGGTGATACAGAGGCCCTCGCCTCCGTTCAGGGTCTGGTGATTCCCGGCGGCGAGTCCACCACCATCTCCAAGTTGATCGTGCGCGATGGACTGCTGCACCCCCTCCGCGAGGCGAGGGCGGCCGGTCTGCCGATGTATGGCTCGTGTGCCGGGATGATCATGCTCGCCGACGAGGTCCTCGATGGTCGACCGGACCACGAGGGCGTCGGGGGACTCGCGGTCACGGTGCGCCGCAATGCCTTCGGGCGCCAGGTGGACTCCTTCGAGGCCGACGTACCGGTGCGCGGCCTCGACGGCCCGGCGTTCCCGGCGGTTTTTATCCGCGCTCCCTGGGTGGAGTCGGTCAGCGATCAGGTGGACGTGCTCGCCCGGATTGACCGCGGCGGGGTCGATACCATCGTGGCGGTAAGGCAGGGAGCGCTGCTCGCCACTTCGTTCCATCCGGAACTCACCGGCGACCATCGAATCCACGAGATGTTCCTTTCGATAGTAAGGCAGGTGTCATGAGCGGCCACTCCAAGTGGGCGACCACCAAGCACAAGAAGGCTGTGGTCGACGCGCGCCGCGGCAAACTCTTCGCGCGCTTGATCAAGAACATTGAGGTGGCGGCACGTCAGGGTGGCGGCGATCCGGCCGGCAACCCCACGCTCTACGACGCCATCCAAAAGGCTCGAAAGAGTTCGGTCCCGCTCGACAACATCGAGCGGGCGGTCAAGCGAGGGTCCGGTGATGAGTCCGGTGGCGCCGACTGGCAGACGATCATGTACGAGGGCTACGGCCCCAACGGCGTCGCGGTCCTCGTGGAGTGCCTCACCGACAACCGCAACCGCGCCGCATCCGAGGTCCGCGTTGCCATGACGCGCAACGGCGGCAGCATGGCTGATCCCGGATCGGTCTCCTACCTGTTCAGCCGCAAGGGCGTGGTGATGGTCCCGGCCGCCGACGGCGTCGACGAGGATGCCCTGCTTGATGCGGTTCTGGACGCGGGCGCCGAAGAGGTCAACGATCTCGGCGAGTCCTTCGAGATTCGCGAATACGACGTTCCCGATCTCAGACCGGGTC
>JAYNIC010000048.1:5587-5896 GCA_038108715.1 Candidatus Nanopelagicales bacterium
GCCGGCGACGTCGTCGCTGTTCGCACCTCCTTGCAAGAGGCCGGGATTGACTACGACTCGGCAGAGTCAAGTTTCGTGGCGAGCGTTCAGGTGCCGGTGGACGTCGACGGTGCACGCAAGGTCTTCCGCCTCGTCGAGGCGCTCGAAGACAGTGACGATGTTCAAAACGTGTACACCAATGTCGACGTCAGCGACGAGGTTCTGGCAAGCCTCGACGACTGAACTGGGAGGAACCATGGCGGAGGCCACAGGCAGGCAACTCACCGGCTGGGATGCCGCAACCTGGCGGACGGCTGCGGGTGATCCCCA
>JAYNIC010000048.1:5906-12155 GCA_038108715.1 Candidatus Nanopelagicales bacterium
ACCGTGGTCGCGCTCGTCTTGCTTGATGGCACGCCATCCTGGGAGCGGCTCAGAGCACGCGTCGAGCGGCTGACGCGCATGGTCCCGATCCTCCGGCAGCGACCGTTGCGTGGGCTTTTCGGGGTGTCCTCGCCCCGAATGGCGGTTGACCCTGACTTCGATCTTGATCTTCACCTGCGCCGAATGCGCTTGGCGGGGTCGGGGTCGTGGGGCGAACTCCTTCACGAGGCTCGTCGCATGAGCCTGACCGATTTCGATCGGGATCGCCCACTGTGGGAGTTGGTCCTCGTCGAAGGGCTCGAGGGTGACCGCGCAGCCCTGATCTTGAAATTGCACCATGCGATTGCCGATGGGCAGGCCACTGTTCTCATCGGCTTGAACCTCGTTGAACTCAGTGCAGACCCGAACCCGGATGAGGACTCTGGACCGGAGGCTCCGGCGTCTGTTGCCGCAGCGGCTCACGAAGTCAGCCTGGCCGATATCGCCGACAACGTGAAGCGCGGCATCGGCGCCGCCGAGCAGGCCGCCGAAACGCTCGTGGCGTTTGCCAAAGGCAGCCTCATCGATCCGGTCGCCACGTGGCAGTCAGCCGCCGAGACGCTCATGTCTGTGGGTCGTTTCACCGCGATGCCCGACGGTCCGCTGTCGCCGCTTCTCACCCAGCGGGGAACGACGTACAGGTTCGCCGGTTTCGATCTACCCTTCGCCGCATTGCGAACCGCCGCCAAGAGCCGAGGTCGAAGCGTCAACGATGCCTTCATGGCGGCGGTGGGCCTTGGGTTCGAGCGGTACCACGTCCGGCACGACATGGTGGCCGACGAACTGCGCTTCAACGTGCCGATCAGCCTCCGCGGCGATGCCGGTGACACGTCAGCCCAGGCCGCCAACGCCGTGACGATCGCCCGCTTCGCCCTGCCCGTTGCGGGCCTGTCGGTCGACGAGCGCATGTCGACCGCGCATGAGGCGGTTGAACACTGGCGCGATGAGCCCGCGCTTCGCCTTGCTAACCCATTGGCCGAGGTGAGTTGGCTCATCCCGGTTCCCGTTCTCGCGCAGGCGGCGCTCGCGAGCGATGTGACGACGAGCAATGTGCCTGGGCCGCCGATCCCGCTGTACGTGGCGGGGGAGCGGATCGTCGGGATGTACCCGCTCGTCGCGACGATCGGTGCGGCGGCGAACGTCACGATGGTGACGTACGACGGCTCGGCGTTCGTGGGGATTTCCGCCGACGAGCGCGCCGTTCCCGATCTGGAGGCCCTGGTCAATGACCTGCGGTCTGGATTCGCGACGGTCACCGGTGAGCCTGTGGGATCGGCGGATCCCTTCGCTGCGCCCGGCCCCGAAGACGGCACGCCGAAGGCGCGCACGGTGCGCGAGGAGCGCGATCACGGGCAGTAGCCTTTCGCACAGGTGTTCGTATTGGGTGGGCGCGTTGCCTGGCGCCGGCGAGTGCGAGGAGGCATGGGGTGCGCGTCATGGGCGTGGATCCGGGCCTCACCCGGTGCGGCGTAGGAATCGTCGAGGGATCCCCGGGCCGCGCTTTGGCATTGATTGACGTCACCGTCGTACGCACCCCCCACACCGATCCACTCGACGCACGATTGACGGCATTGGACGAGGCGCTCGGTCTTCTGGTGGAGCGATACCAGCCAGAAGCCCTCGCCGTTGAACGCGTCTTCAGCCAGCACAATGTCCGCACCGTCATGGGTACAGCGCAGGCCGGGGCGGTCGCGATCCTGGCAGCAGGTCGGCGCGGGATTCCCGTGACCCTGAGGACACCGAGCGAGGTCAAGGCCGCGATTACCGGCAGCGGTCGAGCGGACAAGGCGCAAATCACCGCCATGATCACGCGATTGCTGCGCCTGTCGGCCCCGGTCAAGCCGCCCGATGCCGCTGATGCCCTTGCCCTGGCGATCACCGAAATCTGGCGTGGCGGCGCCGAAGCGCGCATTGCAGCGGCGATGAACTCGTCTTCTTCTGCGTTTCCGCGGGACCGTCGCTCACAAAGAAGCGGCGACCACAGGGAAGATGTGGAGGCGGCGCGGTGATTGCGTCGGTTCGCGGGACGGTGCAGCGTGTCGGGATATCCGATGTCGTGATCGAGGTCGGCGGTGTGGGCCTCATCGTTCTGTGTCCACCTCAAACAGCGCTCGCGCTGCGTCAGGGGCAGGACACGACCCTGCAGACCTCACTTGTGGTACGGGAGGAGTCCTTGAGCCTCTATGGCTTTGAGGATGACGAACAGCGAGGCATCTTCGAGGCAGTACAGACCGTCAGCGGGATCGGCCCACGCATCGCGCTCGCCATGCTGGCGACGCTCACGCCGGATCAGATTCGGCGAGCCATCGCTCACGAGGACATCGCTGCCCTCACCAAGGTGTCGGGCATCGGCCGTAAAGGAGCCGAGCGACTGACCCTGGAACTTAGGGATCGTCTGGCTGCGCCTTCGCCCGCCTCGCCGGCCTCGCCGGGGGGCGCGACAGGCGGCTGGGAGTCGATGGTGCGCGACGGCCTGGAATCCCTGGGGTGGTCACGGCGGGAGGCGGAGGCCGCCGTGGTGGCCATTGCCCCCGAGGCAGGCGATGAGCCCGACGTCGCGGGGCTCCTGCGCGCGGCTCTGCGGAGCCTGGATCGGCGATGAGCGAAGACCCTCGCCTGGTCGACGGCTATGCCGACGTTGACGATCGAGCATGGGAAGGCGCGTTGCGTCCGGCCCGGCTCGACGTGTTCGTGGGTCAGCCGCGCGTTCGTGCCCAGCTCGAGGTGGTCTTGCAGGCGGCCAGCGCACGCGGTCGATCGGCCGATCACGTGCTCTTGTCCGGACCGCCGGGGCTGGGCAAGACCACGCTGGCGACGATCGTCGCCCAAGAAATGGCGGCCCCTCTGCGCATCACCTCCGGCCCAGCCCTCCAGCACGCCGGTGATCTGGCCGCTGTGCTGTCTGGGCTCCAGCCGGGGGAGGTGCTCTTCATCGACGAGATCCATCGCGTGGCGCGGGCAGCAGAGGAGATGCTCTATCTGGCGATGGAGGATTTCCGGGTGGACATCATGGTGGGCAAGGGTCCCGGCGCGACCGCGCTGCCGATCGAGATCGCACCGTTCACACTGGTCGGCGCGACCACACGTGCGGGTCTACTACCCGGTCCGTTGCGTGATCGATTCGGTTTCACGGCCCATCTCGATTACTACGACGACGATGACATCCTCACGATCCTGCAACGTTCGGCGGGACTGCTCGGGGTCGACATCGACGCCGAGGGAGCGCAGGAGGTCGCCCGGCGTTCGCGCGGCACCCCGCGCATCGCCAACCGGCTCCTTCGCCGGGTGCGTGATTGGGCCGAGGTTCACGGGGACCGGCGAATAGACCTTGCCACTGCTCGGGCCGCTCTCGACCTCTATGAGGTGGACGTCCTGGGATTGGACCGCCTGGACCGGGCGGTGCTCGATGCCCTCATTCGCCGCTTCGACGGAGGCCCGGTCGGCCTGACGACCCTTGCGGTGGCGGTTGGCGAGGAGGCGGAAACGGTCGAGACGGTCGCCGAGCCCTTCCTCGTGCGCTGCGGCTTCCTGGTTCGTACGCCCCGGGGGCGAGTCGCCACCCCGGCTGGGTGGGCTCACCTGGGCCTGGCTCCGGGCAGTCCGGCGGGAGCCTTGGAGTTGCCCCTGGATGTGGCCTCCACCGAGTCGGAGTGAATCCGTCGGGCGCCAGAGGTTAGGCTTGCCGTCCTGAGCGCGAAGTGCGCGTTCAATGAGATGGGCCGCTGTATGGCCCCGGTCAGGGAGATCAGCCGTGGATGTGATGACAATCCTACCGATCCTGCTGATCGGCGTGGTCTTCTACCTGCTCATCATGCGTCCGGCCCGGAACCGCCAGAAGAAGCAGGCCGAGATGATGGCGGCCCTCGCGCCCGGGACCGAGATCATGACCACGGCGGGCGTCTACGGAACCATCGTGTCGATGGACGATGACAACGCCGAGATCGCCATCGCTCCCGGTGTTGTCATCAAGGTGGTCAAAGCGGCGATTGGACGCGTCATCGAACCTGAAGGCCAACTGCCGGCTGATGACGCCCTCTCCTCAGGTGAAGACACCCCGCGGTCCGATGATGGCGGCGCCGATCGGCCATAGCCGATCCACGCAAAGCTGACGAGCGCCCGCGCGGGCGCGCTACGAAGAATGAGGAAGGTGCGGTGCCCCCGAAGCAAAGCAGTCGCACGGGCGTCTCGTCCTACGTGGGACGACAGCTCGTTGCGCTCATCGCGATCGTTATCGCATTGGGGGTGTGGGCCTTCTTCCCCGGTCAGAACACCTCCCCGCGCCTCGGCCTTGACCTTCGGGGGGGTACGCAGGTCATCTTGAAGCCCAAGCCGGTCCAGGAGGGCCAACCCATCACCGATCAGCAGTTGCAGCAGACGGTGGAGATCATCCGCGCTCGTGTGGACGGTATTGGCGTGGCGGAAGCCGAAGTCACCGTGCAGGGTTCCGGCGATGGCGCCGCGATCGTCGTGGCGGTCCCCGATGTCAGCCAAGAGCGTCTGGTCGAATTGGTCGGGCGCACCGCTCTGTTGGACTTCCGGCCGGTATGGAGCCTCAATCTGCCCACTCCCACCGTGGACGACAGCACAGCGCCCGCGCCGAACCCCGATGATGGGGCGACTTCGGCCCGCATCGTTCAAGCAGCGGACAACACCCCCGAGTACCAGGCCGAAGTCGCGGCACTGAACTGTCTGGATCCCATCAACCAAGCCGGTGGCAGCCCGGATGACCCGGAGCTCTGGCTTGGTACCTGCGCACAAGACGGCGTGGCCAAGTACTCGCTCCAGCCCGCCTTCATTCGCGGCACCAATGTGACCGATGCGTCGGCCGGGATCGCTCAGGGTGGCGTAGGCGGCTGGGTGGTCAGCCTGACCTTCGATGGTGAGGGAGCCGCGGCGCTCTCCCAGGCCTCGCAGGAGCTCTACGCTCTCCCCGACTGCGCCCCGGGTGGCGCCAGCCCCTGTAACGCCTTCGCCATCGTGCTTGACGGCGTCGTGGTCTCGTCCCCGCGCTTCAACGAACCTATCCTCGGCGGCCAGGCTCAGATCGAGGGCAACTTCACCGCTCAGGAAGCACAGGACCTCGCAAACATTCTCAGTTATGGTGCCCTGCCGGTCACCCTGAGCGTCGAAGAGGTGACGACGATTTCGCCGACACTCGGCGCCGATCAATTGCGCGCCGGTCTTATCGCCGGTGTGCTGGGACTGATCCTGGTCATCGTCTACCTGCTGCTCTACTACCGAGCGCTCGGTCTTGCCGCGGCACTGAGTCTGGGCGTCGCGGGTGTCATGCTGTACTTCCTCATCATCGCCCTCGGCAACACCATTGGATTCACGCTGACGCTGGCCGGTGTGGCGGGCATCATTGTCGCCATTGGTATCACCGCCGACACCTTCATCATCTACTTCGAACGTATCCGCGATGAGATTCGCGAAGGTGCCTCGCTGCGTCAGGCGACCGACGCGGGCTGGATCCGGGCACGGCGCACACTGCTGGCCGCGGACTTCGTGACCCTGCTCGGTGCCATCGTCCTCTACGTTCTGTCGGTCGGCAGTGTCCGCGGCTTCGCCTTCGCGCTGGGCCTGACGACGATCGTCGATGTGGTCGTGGCCTTCCTGTTCACGCATCCTGCGGTGGTGCTCTTCGGCCGCACCAAGTGGATGCAGAAGGGCAGTTGGCTCACCGGATTGGACCCGCATCGACTCGGCGGCGCCGCGGCACCACCTCCGGATGAGCCAAGGGGAGCAACCGCCTCGGTCGGCGCCTCTGCACGCACCGACGAAGGGGAGGAGTCCTGATGTCCGCCAAACTCAGCCTCGGTGCCCGCTTGTACAGCGGTGAGACCTCTGTGGACTTCGTCGGCCGTCGCCGCACGTGGTACATCCTGTCCGGTGTCATCCTGCTTGTCGCGATCGCGGCGGTGGGCATCCGTGGATTGAACCTCGGGGTCGAGTTCACCGGCGGTGCGGTATTCACCGTGCCCCAGTCGAGGTGCACCGTGGAAGACGCTCGCAGCGCGACACAGAGCGTCATGGGCGGAGAGCCCATCGTCACCCAGACTGGACAGGACATCATCCGTGTGCAGACCGAGCCGCTGTCGCAGGAGGAGAACCTCGCGGTGACCGCGGCCCTGGGGCAGGCGTGTGGCATCAACTCCACCGACGTCACCGTTCAATCTGTGGGGCCGACCTGGGGTGCGGAAATCACCGGCA
>JAYNIC010000049.1:0-12047 GCA_038108715.1 Candidatus Nanopelagicales bacterium
TCCTCGCCACCTCTGATGTTCCCGGGGGAGTGGTGAACATCCTCACGGGTGCCTACGCAGAGATCAGCCCGTGGCTCGCCTCGCACGCGGACGTCAACGCGCTCGACCTCACCGGTGTGGACGACGCTGAACTGGCCAAGCAACTTGCGGTCGACGCCGCGGTCAACGTCAAACGGGTGCTGCCACCCCCGCGTAAGGCACCAGATTGGTTCGATGATCCCGGCCTCGATCGGATTCGTGCTTTCGTCGAGACGACGACGGTGTGGCATCCCATCGGGGTGTAGTTTTCGAGTCTCCTTGCGCGGACTCCCGGGGACCGGGGCCGAACCCTCCCGTAGCCTGGGTCGGTGACCGGTGAGGAACAGGACGTCGCCGCAGAGCCCATCAGTGTGGCGCGGCCGCGCTTGCTGTGGGTCACTCTGAGTGTTGCCCTCGGCGTCATCGTCATCGATCAGATCACCAAGGCCATCGCGTTGGCCACCCTGCAGCCGCGCATCGCCGCCGGTGAAGGGCCCATCGAGGTCATCGGATCGGTTCTACGCCTGACTTTTGTGGAGAACACCGGTGCTGGCTTCGGCATCGGCTCGAATTTCACCTGGGTCTTCGCGCTGATCGCGGTCATCGTGGCCGTCGTCATCATCCGTACGGCGCGCAAGCTCGGCAGCGTCGCCTGGGCAGTTGCCCTCGGCGGCCTCCTCGGCGGCGCGCTGGGCAACCTCGTGGACCGTGTCATTCGCGCGCCGGGGTTTGGCGAGGCGTATGCCGGACCGGGCCAGGGCTACGTCGTGGACTTCATTCAACTTCCCTACTGGCCCGTCTTCAACGTTGCGGACATGAGCATCGTCGGATCGGCCATCTTGATGGTGATCCTCACGATCCGCGGCATCCCGCTCACTGGGCGCCGCCCCGCGGCCGATGCCTGAGACCCGTCGACTCCCCGTCCCGGAGGGCGTTGCGGGGGAGCGGGTGGATGTGGCCCTCGCGCGCATGCTGGGGCTGTCGCGCTCGGCCGCGGCGGACCTCGCCGCCAGCGGTGCCGTGGAGTGCGAGGGCAAGTTGCTGGGCAAGTCCGACCGCTTGACCGCGGACACCTGGCTCGACGTGACGTTCCCCGACGCACCGGTCGATCGTGAACCCGAGCCCGTGGAGGGGATGGTGATTCGCTACGACGACGATGACCTCGTCGTTGTCGACAAGCCGGTCGGCGTCGCGGCACATCCGAGTCCCGGCTGGGAGGGTCCGACGGTCGTGAGCGGTCTGGCGGCTGCGGGTTATCGCATCTCTACGTCCGGGGCTGCCGAACGTCAGGGCATCGTGCACCGCCTAGACGTGGGAACCACCGGCCTGATGGTGGTCGCCAAGAGCGAGTCGGCGTACACGCACCTGAAGGCGCAGTTCAAAGAACGCACGCCGACGAAGATCTACCGCGCGATAGCGCAGGGCTTGCTCGATCCGCTGCAGGGCACGATCGATGCGCCGATCGGGCGCAATCCGGGAGCCGACTACAAGATGGCGGTCGTGACCGGTGGCAAGCCGAGCGTCACACACTACGAGACGCTCGAGGCATTCCCCTACGCAAGCCTGCTCGAGGTCGACCTGGAGACCGGGCGGACCCATCAGATTCGGGTGCACATGGCGGCGATGCGGCATCCGCTCGTCGGCGACTTGACGTATGGGGCTGACCCCACCCTGGCCGAGCGACTTGGATTGACCCGGCCAGCCCTGCACGCGGCCCGACTGGAGATCGAGCATCCGTCGACCGGCGAGCGGCTCACCTTTGAGTCTGCGGACCCGCCGGACTTCGCGCAG
The DNA here is from genome assembly GCA_038108715.1 of Candidatus Nanopelagicales bacterium. Taxonomy (GTDB): domain Bacteria; phylum Actinomycetota; class Actinomycetes; order S36-B12; family S36-B12; genus Mxb001. The sequence continues at coordinate 1,810 of JAYNIC010000049.1, forward strand.
GCCCTGCACCGCCTGCGGGACCTGTAGGCCCCTCCGCCCTTCGCCGCCTACGACGGGACAGGTGGTCTCGACGGATCGCTGGGGCGGTTGGGACGGGTGAGGCAGGGCGCTACCGGGACGGTCCGCGGACTGCCGCGGCGTGTCGTGCGACACGGCCGGTCGCGAGGTCGGCGTCGTCGGTCCGGACACATAGGGTGTCCAGGTGACGTCGGAGGGCTCGAGCAGCGATTTCGTGCACCTTCACGTCCACACCGAATTCTCCATGCTCGACGGTGCCAGCCGTGTGCCCGACCTCGTCGGTGAGGCAGCCCGCCTCGGCATGCCCGCCTTGGCGATGACCGACCACGGCACCCTCTACGGCGCCTATGACTTCTACAAGGCGGCCACCGCCGCGGGCATCAAGCCGATCATCGGCCTTGAGGGCTACTACGCCCCGCAGGGTCGCTTCGAACGTCGGCCTTTCGACTTCGGAGGCGGATTCGACGAGAAGGCGAGCGAGGACGGCAGCGGCGGTCGCGGCAAGCAGAGCTACACCCACATGACCCTGTGGGCGGAAAACACCCCGGGCATGCACAACCTCTTCCGGTTGGCCTCGCTGGCCAGCCTCGAGGGCTACTACTTCAAGCCACGCTTCGACCGTGAACTCATGCAGACGTACAGCAAGGGGCTCATCGGCACCACCGGCTGCCCCTCCGGTGAGGTCAATCGGTGGTTGCAGGCCGGCAACTACGACAAGGCCCTCGCCGCTGCGGCGGACATGCGCGACATTCTCGGCGCGGACAACTACTTCGTCGAGGTGATGGATCACGGGCTCGCGATTGAGCGACGTTTCCGCGAGGACCTGCTCAAGATCGCCCGATCGCTAGACCTGCCGCTCATCGCCACCAACGACCTGCACTACGTCCATGCCGCCGACGCCGACACCCACGACGTGCTGCTCTGCATCGGCACGCGCACCACCATGGACGACCCGAAGCGCTTCCGCTTCGACGCGCGCGACTTCTACCTGAAGACATCTGCGGAGATGCGCTCGGTGTGGAGTGAGTTGCCCGAGGCATGCAACAACACCCTGCTCATCGCCGAGCGCTGCGAGGTCCGCTTCAACGAGGGCGCCAACCTCATGCCGCAGTTCCCGGTGCCGGAAGGCGAGTCCGAAGAGTCCTGGCTGGTTAAGGAGGTCGAGCGCGGGCTGGCGCGTCGATACCCGAACGGCGTACCCGACGATGTGCGCCGTCAGGCCGGCTATGAGCTCGACGTCATCGCGCAGATGGGCTTCCCGGGCTACTTCCTCGTCGTGGCCGATCTGGTCCGTCACGCCAAGGAGAACGGCATCCGGGTCGGCCCCGGTCGTGGTTCAGCGGCCGGCGCGATGATCGCCTACGCGCTCGGTATTACTGACCTTGACCCCATCGCACACGGCCTGCTTTTCGAGCGGTTCCTCAATCCCGAACGCATCTCGATGCCCGACATCGATATCGACTTTGACGAACGTCGACGCGGCGACATGATCCGCTACGCGACCGAGACGTACGGCGAGGAGCGTGTCGCGCAGATCGTGACCTTCGGCTCCATCAAAGCCAAGGCGGCCATCAAGGACGCCGCCCGTGTCCTCGGCTACCCCTATGCCCTCGGTGACCGCATCTCCAAGGCCATGCCGCCGTCGGTCATGGGCAAGGACATCCCGCTGTCAGGTGTCTTCGACTCCTCACATTCTCGGTATGGGGAGGCGGCGGAGTTCCGCACGCTCTATGAGACCGAACCCGACGTTCGCACGGTTGTCGATACCGCGGTCGGGTTGGAGGGTCTGAAGCGGCAGCCGGGTGTGCACGCGGCCGGTGTCATCCTGTGCCGCGAACCGTTGATGGACGTCATCCCGGTGTGGCGGCGCGAGCAGGATGGCGCCGTCATCACCCAGTTCGACATGGGTGCCTGCGAAAGCCTCGGCCTGCTCAAGATGGACTTCCTCGGGCTGCGCAATCTCACCGTGCTCGATGACTGCCTACTCAATATTCAGGCGAATCGCGATCAGACGGTCGTCCTCGAAGACCTCACCCTCGACGATCCCGCGGCGTACGAACTGCTCTCGCGCGGCGACACGCTCGGGGTCTTTCAGCTTGATGGCGGACCGATGCGCGCCCTGCTGCGTTCGATGCAGCCGGACAACTTCGAGGACATCTCGGCGGTGCTCGCGCTCTACCGTCCAGGTCCGATGGGCGCCAACGCCCATAACGACTACGCCGATCGCAAGAATGGCCGCAAGCCCGTGGTGCCGATTCATCCGGAGTTGGCTGAGCCGCTCGCGGAGATCCTCGGCGACACCTACGGTCTGATCGTCTATCAAGAGCAGGTCATGGCGATCGCGCAGCAGTTGGCGGGCTACTCGCTCGGCAAGGCCGATCTGCTGCGCCGCGCGATGGGGAAGAAGAAGAAGGAGATCCTCGACAAGGAGTACATCCCCTTCCGCGACGGCATGCAGGCCAACGGCTACTCCGAGGATGCCATCGCCACCCTGTGGGAGATCCTCGTCCCCTTCTCGGACTACGCCTTCAACAAGGCACATACGGCCGGCTACGGCCTCGTGTCGTACTGGACGGCGTATCTCAAGGCCAATTATCCGCAGGAGTACATGGCCGCGCTGCTCACCAGCGTCAAGGACGACAAGGACAAGAGCGCGGTCTACCTGAACGAGTGTCGGCGCATGGGGATCAAGGTGTTGCCTCCGGATGTCAACGACTCGGACTTCGACTTCACACCGCGCGGAAGCGACATTCGCTTTGGCCTTTCGGCGGTGCGCAACGTGGGCGCGAACGTCGTCGACTCGATCATCGCCACCCGCACGGCGCACGGCCGATACGCAAGTTTCATGGACTTCATCGACTCCGTGGACGTATCGGTCTGTAACAAGCGCGTGGTCGACAGTCTCATCAAGGCCGGTGCCTTTGACTCCCTCGGTGATTCGCGCCGCGGCCTGGTCTCGATCCACGAGCAGGTCATCGATGCCGCGGTTGAACTCAAGCGGGCCGAAGCCATCGGCCAGTTCGATCTCTTCGGCGGCATGGGTGAGGATTCCGACGACGCGGGCCTGCGCGTCATCCCGGAGATTCCGCTGGGGGAGTGGGAGAAGTCGATCGTCCTCGCCAACGAGCGCGAGATGCTGGGCCTTTATGTCTCTGACCATCCACTCCATGGCTTAGAACAGGTCCTCGCCACCGCAAGCGACTGCTCGATCGCTCAACTGCACCAGGGCGAACGGTCCGAGGGCTCGACGGTGACGATCGGTGGCCTGGTCACCGGCGTGCAACGCAAGACAACCAAGCAAGGATCGGTGTGGGCCATCGTCACGCTCGAGGACCTCGATGGCGCGATCGACGTCATGGTCTTCCCGCAGACCTACGTTGCGTTCGGCACGTTGCTTGCCGAGGATGCCGTCGTGCTCATCAAGGGCCGCATCGATCGGCCGGATGAGGACGCTCCGCGCATCGTGGCGATGGAGGTGAGCCAGCCCGACGTGAGCGAGGTCGAGTCCGGCCCGGTGCGCCTCACCGTGGCAGCGGCTCGGTGCATTCCGCCGGTGGTGGAGCGCCTGAAGGAAATCCTCGCTGTCCATCCGGGCACCGTCGAAGTGCACCTGCACCTCATGGCCGCCGGACGTACGACGGTGCTGCGCATCGACGACCGCCTCCGTGTCGCCCCCGCACCGGCCCTTTTCGCCGACCTCAAGGCGCTCCTCGGGCCGGGATGCCTGGGCTGATGCGACGGGTCGGTATCGGCGTCATCGCCGTACTCAGCACCATCGCGTTCGGGGCACTTCTCGGTTGGCTGTGGGAGGCCTGGGCGCCGCGGGTGGTACTGGAAGTGGCCGGTGACGGCAAGGCCTACCCGGAGGGATTCCAACCCGAGGGCTACATGGGCGATGACGGGGTCGCCGCCATCTTGTGCGCGGTGGCTGGGCTCATCGTCGGGCTGGTGGTGGTGCTCCTAGCGCGGCGCGTCGGTCACACCCCCAAGATCACCATGTGGACTCTCGGCATCGTCATCGTTCTCGGCATCATCGGTGCCGTCGTGATGCGCCAGGTGGGTCTCGCGCTGGACGACGTCGATCTGCCCGCGGAGTTGGCCGCGGCCCAGCCGGGCGATCTGCTGACCTCGCCGCTGAAGTTGCGGATGCCGGGCGTGCTCGTGATGTGGCCGGCGATGAGCGCCCTGGTGGTCTTCATCGTCGCGCTCAATGACTGGTGGCAGGGGCGCCGCGTCACTGCTCAGGTGTGAACCACGATCTTGGCCACGTCGGCCGAGATCAGCGCCACGAGGTCGGCAGGGGCCAGACCGATGTCCAGACCGCGGCGACCACCGGACACGTAGATCGCCGGGTGCTCCATCGCCGAGGCGTCCAGCACCGTGGGCGACACGGTTCGCTGCCCCAAGGGCGAAATGCCGCCAACGACGTAGCCGGTCAGACGTTCCGCGACCGGTACCTCCATCATGCGCGCCTTCTTGCCGCCCCGAGCCGCCGCCAGTGCCTTCAGATCGAGCATCCCGCTCACCGGCACGATGGCGACGACCGGCCCGTCATCCACGAGGGCCAGCAGGGTCTTGAACACCGTCGCCGGATCGAGGCCGAGTGCCTGCGCCGCTTCCATGCCGAAGTTCGTTGCCGCGGGATCATGCTCGTACGTCGACACCGTGTGTTCGACGCCGACGCGGTTCAGCAACGACAATGCCGGGGTCCCGCCGGCAGACTTCTTGGCCACGATCGCCTAGTTGGGACTGACCTGCTCGCGCGTCAGGTCGACGGCGGGCAAGGACGGGATCGCTTCGATGAGTGCGACTTCGCGCCGCAGGAAGGCGAGTTCATCGCGCAGGCGGCGGGTGTCGTCGCTTGCCGACAGGAACTCCTGACGCATCGGTAGGTCGGCGACAACTGCCGCAGCAACAAGGTAGGACAGCACACGCGGATCGTCGGGCAGGTCCTCGTCGTCGGTCTCGGTGAAGATCGATCGGTACGCCGTAAAGGCATCGATCACCGCATCGCCCAAGGCATCGGCCGCCTCGCCCGGGTCTTCGTCGAGCATCTCGACCTCGGCGCGCAGATAGGGGAGTTCGTCGTTGAACGACACAATCCGGAAGCGTTCGGTGCCGACGGTGACGATGTCGGAGCGGCCGTCCTCCAGGGTGTCGACCTCCCGCAGCGAGGCAAACGTACCGACCTCGAACAGGGCGTTCACGCCATCGGCGCCCACCTCACGGCCGTCGCGGATCGCGACAACGCCGAAGCCACGGTCGTCCTCGGGTAGGACGGAGATGTCATCGAGTAGGCGGCGGTAGCGGGGTTCGAAGATGTGCAGGGGCAGGACCAGGCCGGGGACCAGCACGCTCCCGAGGGGGAAGAGTGGGATCAGGCGGGTCTGGCTCATGACGCCAGGCTAGACCGCCACGACCTCCACCTACACTTGACGGGTGATCCAGCGCATCGACCTTCGCGGCAGCACCGTCGACCCGCGCGCGGTTCTCCCGCGCGCCGATGTCGACGTCGAGCACGCGACCCAAACGGTGTTGCCGATCATCGAGGATGTCCGGGCCCGTGGCGCCGAGGCCGTCCTGGAGTGGACCGAGAAGCTCGACGGCATCCGCCCACCCCACCTGCGCGTCCCCCAGCCGGCCATCGACGAGGCCGTCGCGACTCTGGACCCCGCCGTCCGCGCAGCCCTTGAGGAAGCCATCCGTCGTGCCCGCCTGGTCCATACCGACCAGGTTCGCCATGACCTCACTACCCAGGTCGTCGACGGCGGCACCGTCACTGAGCGGTGGGTGCCGGTTTCTCGCGTCGGGCTCTATGTCCCCGGTGGCCGAGCCGTCTACCCCAGCAGCGTGGTCATGAACGTCGTTCCCGCGCAGATCGCCGGGGTGGGTTCCTTGTGCGTGGTCTCGCCCGCACAGCAGGACTTCGGCGGACTGCCGCACCCGACCATCCTGGCCGCGTGTGGCCTGCTCGGCGTCGACGAGGTGTACGCCGTGGGCGGTGCTCAAGCGATCGCGATGCTGGCCTATGGCATGGACCTGCCGGACGGTGAGCGCTGCGAGCGAGTCGACATGGTGACCGGGCCCGGCAATATCTGGGTGACCGCTGCCAAGCGGGCTCTCAAGGGCGAGATCGGCATCGACTCCGAGGCGGGGCCGACCGAGGTGGCGATCCTGGCCGATGACACGGCCGACGCCGCATACGTGGCCGCGGACCTCATCAGCCAGGCCGAACACGACACGATCGCCGCCGCGGTCCTGGTGACGACATCACCTGAGCTGGCCGATGCCGTCCAGGCCGAGGTCGACACTCAACTGGCCCAGACCAAGCATGTCGAGCGCATTAGCGAGGCGCTCGCCGGTCCGCAGAGCGGCATCGTGCTCGTCGACGATCTCGCGCAGGGCTTGCGCGTGATCGATGCCTACGCTGCCGAGCACCTGGAGATCCACACCCGCGACGCCCGCGACGTCGCCCTTCGTGTAACCAATGCCGGGGCGATCTTCGTGGGTGCCTACGCACCGGTGTCCCTCGGTGACTACTGCGCTGGTTCCAACCACGTTCTGCCGACCGGTGGCTCTGCAGCGCACTCGTCAGGCCTGTCGGTGCAGACCTTCCTGCGCGGCATTCACATCATCGACTACGACGCTGAGGCATTCGGCGACGTCGCCGATCACGTCGTCGCCCTCGCCCTTGCCGAGGACCTGCCCGGTCACGCTGCGGCGATCACGATTCGGCGACGGGACTAGCCGGTGGACTCCCTCCCACAACCGCGCGATGACCTGCGCGGTCTCGCACCGTACGGCGCGCCCCAGATCGACGTACCGGTTCGTCTCAACACCAACGAGAATCCCTTCGCCCCGTCGGAGGCGATGGCCGAGGCCGTCGGTCGCGCGGTAGCCGACGCGACCCGTGACCTCAATCGCTATCCCAATCGGGAGGCGGAGGAGCTGCGGATGGATTTGGCCGAATACCTCGCCGAGGAGTCCGGCGTGCGCTTGCCGGCGGACTGGATCTGGCCGGCCAATGGCTCCAACGAGGTCATGATGCATATCTTCGGGGCGTTCGGTGGCCCTGGGCGACTCGCGATGGGCTTCGCCCCGACGTACTCAATGTATGAGCAGTACGCACGGGAGACGTTCACGACCTATCGCACGGTGAGTCGCGGACCGAACTTCGAACTCGACGCGGCCATGGTGATGGCGGCCATGATCGGGGGCAGCCCCGACATCGTCGTCCTCACCTCGCCGAACAATCCGACCGGCACGGCGATGCCACTCGACGTCTTCACGGCCACCTGTGCCATGGCGACGGGGGTCGTGGTGGTCGACGAGGCGTACGCCGAGTTTCGCCGACCCGGCACGACCAGCGCGCTCGCACTTGTCGAGGCCAACCCCAACCTCATCGTCACCCGCACGATGAGCAAGGCGTTTGCCCTTGCGGGGGCACGGATCGGTTACGCCATTGCCCGACCCGAGGTCGTCAACGCCCTGCGCATCGTTCGCCTGCCCTACCACCTGTCGACGGTGAGTCAGGCGGTGGCGCGCGTCGCACTGGCCCACCGTGGCGAGTTGCAGGCGCAGGTGGAACTCCTGCGCGCCGAGCGCGACGAACTGGTCCGCTGGCTGCGCGCCGCCGGCGTCTCGGCGGTCGACTCGGACGCCAACTTCGTGCTCTTCGGACGCTTCGCGGACCGGCACCGCGCCTGGCAGGCCCTCCTCGATCGTGGAGTCCTCGTCCGGGAAGTCGGCCCCGAGGGCTGGCTGCGCGTCACGGTCGGTACACCGGAGGAGAACGCGGTCTTCCGTGCGGCCCTCGCCGAGGTCTTCGCGCTGGACGGCATGATGGAGCCTGTCGAAGGGAGTGCGGGATGAGTCGCACGGGGCGCGTGGAGCGCACCACCAAGGAGAGCAGCGTGCTCGTTGAAATCGATCTCGACGGCAGCGGCACCACCGATGTCTCGACCGGTGTGCCCTTCTACGACCACATGCTCTCCCAACTCGGCAAGCACGGTGGCTTCGACCTGACGGTCCGCACGGTGGGGGATCTCGAGGTCGACGCCCACCACACGGTCGAGGACACCGCGCTCGCCCTCGGTGCGGCGTTCCGCGAGGCGTTGGGCGACGCGGCGGGCACCCGCCGCTTCGGTGACTCGCTCGTGCCGCTTGATGAGTCCCTGTGCCAGTGCGCCGTCGACCTGTCCGGTCGGCCCTACCTCGTGCACGTCGAGCCCGAGATCGTCGAACTCATCGGCAGCTACGACACCACCCTGACGCGTCACATCTTCGAGTCCTTCGTCGCCACCGCACAGATCACCCTGCACGTGCGCGTGCTCGAGGGTCGCAACGCCCACCACGTCGTCGAGGCCCAGTTCAAGTCCTTCGCCCGGGCCCTGCGTGATGCGGTTGCGCTCGATGCGCGCGTCGTCGGCGTACCGTCGACCAAAGGCACGCTGTCGTCGAAGGAATCGGTGGAGTCCTGATGGGCTGGTACGCCGTCATGCTGCTCGGCCTCGGTGGATTCCTCGCTGGTGGTTCCTATGCCTTTGCCAAGCAGGGCAAGCGCAACGCGGCCGTCATCCTCGGCATCCTCGCGGCGATGGCCATCATCGGTGGCGCGCTCTATGCGTGGGGAGCCGAGTGAGCCGAGTCGTCATCCTCGACTACGGCTCGGGCAATCTTCGGTCGGCCCAACGCGCCCTTGAACATGTCGGTGCACAGGTTGACGTCACCGCGGACCCGGACGCCGTCGCCAATGCCGACGGACTGGTCGTGCCCGGCGTCGGTGCCTTCGCCGCCTGCATGGCGGGTCTGCAGGCGGTCAACGGTCCACTCATGATCGGACGACGCTTGGCCGGCAGTCGACCGGTCCTCGGAATCTGCGTCGGGATGCAGGTGCTCTTCGAACTCGGAGTCGAGCATGGTGTGACGACGGAGGGCCTGGGGGAGTGGCCCGGGACGGTGGAGCGCCTGCAGGCTGAGGTGCTGCCCCACATGGGGTGGAACACCGTGACACCGCCGCCGAACTCGTCAATGTTCGCCGGCGTTGAGGATGCGTATTTCTATTTCGTCCACTCCTACGGCGTACTCGACTGGACGCTGACGCCCAACGAGCACATGGCCGCGCCGCTCGTGACATGGACCGATTACGGCACACCGTTCGTGTCAGCGGTCGAAAACGGGCCGCTGTGGGCAACGCAATTCCATCCGGAGAAGTCCGGCGATGTGGGCGCGCAGATCCTGCGCAACTGGCTTGGGAGCCTGGGCTAGATGGCCAAGGAACGAGCGCGCAAACGCGCGGAGCGCGAGGCGGCCGCGGCGAAGGAACGCGAGCAGCGGGCCAAGAAGCGGGCCCGCAAAGAGCGTGTCGATCGGGCCAAGGCCAAGGTCTCCTCGGCCATCCCGGATCGACCCAAGGCCACGCCCGGGCTCCTCGCCCGGCGTCGTCGGCGTCGTCTGCTGGCCTTCGTCATCGCCATTGTGGCGATCCAGCTCGTCGTGTGGCCGTTCCTGCCGAACTGGGGTGCTCGAGCGCTGTTGCTGGCGCTCACGATGCTCGCCGCCCCCGTGGTCTGGGTGCTCTCGTTCGGTCGCGTCTAGACGCGCTCTGCCCTCATTGCGATGCGGGACGGTTCACCCGTGGTGAATCTTGTCCGGTTCCGCGCCCCCCTAGACTTCTGGGACAACGGCCGGAGATAGGGGGAGCGCATGACCAGGTGGTCTAAGTCTCAGCAACGCAAGTTGGGATGGTTCTTTTTCGTGGTTGCCGTGGTGACCTTGGCGGTCGCTTTTGCGCTTCAGCCTGTGATCGAGTGGGGGACCCTGGGCTACGCCCTGGCAGTGGTGGTCTTGTTCGCAGGAATCGATGGTCTCGTGATGGGAATCTGGGGAGTGGACATCTCGTTTGGATTCCTCACCATGCAGGGGGGTCACCCCACCACCCAGTACGAGAGTCGGCTGAGTTCCCGCTCGGAGCGTATCTTCGCCATCGTCGGCCTGGGGGCGGTGACGATTGGCGCGCTAGGTCTCCTGGCAGATGATTGGGGCGCCTTCACCGCCACGGACATCTTGACCGTGGGCTTCTGGGTTGGAGCGGCAGGCCTGTTCATCTCCCAGCTCGCTTTCGTGGGTCGCGATGAGAAGTCTGGTGCAGCACCCCCAAGCACCTGACTCACCTTCGCCGCATTCATCCGGTGGTGCCCGAGGGTCGCGGCGAACAAGGG
>JAYNIC010000050.1:0-11988 GCA_038108715.1 Candidatus Nanopelagicales bacterium
GTCGCCTACGACCCGGCATATCTGCACACGAAGCTCGCCCTGATCGGGGAGTGGAACCGCCTCCAAGATTGCCAAGGCTCCCAATGCCGAGGCCGACAAATCACGATCCCGAGCCCGCTCACCTAGGGCGCTCGCTGCACCGATTAGGTCGATCCCGGGGGTACGGCGTACCCTCTACGAGGCCGTCCCCCTGGGACAGCCGGGAGCGACGCTCCCAAGGGAGCCTTGCTCCCACCTCCTGCTCCGGAACGACCGGAGCCGATGAGACCGAAGGAGGTCGGCGATCAGCATGCGCCGATACGAAATCATGGTCATTCTCGATCCCGATCTCGAGGAGCGGACCGTTGCTCCGTCCCTCGAGACCTTCCTGAACGTCGTCAAGCAGGACGGCGGTTCGGTAGAGAAGGTCGACATCTGGGGTCGACGCCGCATGGCGTACGACATCGACCACAAGCCCGAGGGCCTCTACGCCGTCCTCGACGTCACCTCGACCCCTGAGGCTGTTGCTGAGCTCGATCGCCAGCTCAACCTCAACGAGGCAGTGCTGCGTACCAAGGTCACGCGTCCGGCGGGTGTCTGACGATGGCTGCCGGAGACATCAATGTCACCGTCGTCGGCAATCTGACCAACGACCCCGAGCTTCGCTTCACCCCCAGTGGTGCGGCGGTTGCGTCCTTCACTGTCGCGGCGAGCTCGCGCTACCTCGACAAGGCCACCAATGAGTGGAAGGACAGCGATCCGGTCTTCATGCGCTGCAGCGTGTGGCGCCAGTACGCCGAGAATGTCGCCGAGTCCCTGCAGAAGGGCATGCGCGTCATCGTGCAGGGCCGCTTGAAGCAGCGCTCGTACGAGACTCGCGAGGGCGAGAAGCGCACCGTCGTGGAGATGGAGGTCGACGACGTCGGCCCGGCTCTCCGCTACGCCACGGCCAAGGTCACCCGCACGCAGCGCGGTGAGAGCGGCTTCGGCGGCGGTTCCGGCGGCGGCGGCAATGCCGGCCCCGCGGACGACACCTGGGCCGCGTCAGGTGGTGGTTCCGCCGGTGGCGGTGCCGCGTACGACGAGCCCCCCTTCTAGTACTTCCCCACTGATTTCAGGAGAACAAGAACACCATGGCTAACGACCGCAATAGCAAGCGTCAGGCGGAGCTCAAGCGCATCCCGAAGCCGCGCGCCTGCGTCTTCTGCAAGGAGGGCGCTCCGGCGATCGACTACAAGGACACCGGCATGCTCCGCAAGTACATCTCGGACCGCGGCAAGATCCGCGCCCGCCGCGTCACCGGCTGCTGCACCCAGCACCAGCGCGAGATCGCCGTCGCGGTGAAGAACGCTCGCGAGATGGCCCTGCTGCCCTACACCGCGACCGGCCGATAGGAGACTCGACGATGAAGCTCATCCTCACACAGGAGGTCGTCGGCCTCGGTGGCCCCGGCGATGTCGTCGAGGTCAAGGACGGCTACGGCCGCAACTACCTCATGCCCCAGGGCATGGCGATGCCGTGGACCAAAGGCGGCGAGAAGCAGGTCACGCAGATCAAGCGTGCGCGTGACGCCCGCGAGATCCGCGACCTCGATCACGCCAAGGAGGTCAAGGCTCAGATTGAGGGGCTGAACGTCGTTGTCACCGCGAAGGCGGGTGAGACCGGCAAGCTCTTCGGCTCGGTCACCAATGCCGACCTGGTGGCCGCTGTGCGCAAAGCAGGCGGTCCGCTGCTCGACAAGCGCGCCGTCGACGTTTCGCACGTCAAGGCCGTCGGCGCACACAAAGCCTCGGTGAAGATCCACCCGCAGGTGACTGCCGCGGTGACCTTCACCGTCGTGGCCGGCTGACGCTAAACCCTTCAGGTCACCATCCTCGGGCGGGCCCGGTGCCGCAGGCGGTCTGCCTTCGGCAACGGTCGGAAACCGCGAAGGATCAGGAGGGGGCAACGCTCGGGTCGGGGCCCGGCGGTGTCGGCTCCGGCGTGGGCGTTGGCTCCGGTGTCGGCGTCGGCTCCGGCGTGGGCGTTGGTTCCGGTGTCGGGGTGGGCGTGGGAGTCGGCGTCGGATTGATCGCCACCACCAGCGTCACCGTGGTGCCCTTCTCGGCCGGCGAACCCGGGACCGGATCCTGTTCGAGTACGACGCCCTGGGGGACGGTCGACGTTTCCTGGTAGACGACGAAGACGTCGAAGCCGGCACTCGACAGGGCCGCGCGCGCGTTCTCCTCCGGTTGTCCCACGACCGAGGGCACGACCTGTTTGCCAGAGGACACGACGATGTTGACTGCCCCGCCGACGTCGAGTGAGGAACCTTCGACCGGGTCCTGGGATAGGACGTACCCCGCCGGCTCTAAGGCATCCTGCTCGGTCACCGCACCGAGAACGAGCTTGGCGTCGGTAAGGGCGGTCTCGGCGTCGGCGACCGATGTCAGTCCGATCAACGGCGGGACAATCGTCTTCTCTTTGCCCGCGCTCACGGTGACGTTGACGGCCTGACCCTCCTCGAGCTGCTCCCCGGCGATCGGTTGCTGCCCAATGATGGTGTCGACCGGCTTCTGCGACACCTCCGGTGTCTGCGACCCGAGCACGAGACCAGCGCGGTCAAGCACCGAGGTTGCCTGCTTGATGGTGAGTCCGCTCAGATCGGGCACCGAAACCGTGTTGGCTGCCGTGCGGTTAAGCACCAAGGTGGCCGCGAGGATACCGATGCCGATGATGGCGAGAACGCCGATCGTTACCGCGGCCACAAAGCCAGCGCCCCGCTGGGCCCGGCGGCCGTGAGCAGGCTCAGTGTCGATCGCGTACGCCGCCGCGGCAGCGCCAGCGACCCCGGCAGCTGCAGCGACCGGGGCGAGTTGCTGGGTCTCGTCGCTTGCGACCGGTGGGATCGCGGCCGTCACAGGAGCGCCCATGACGGCGCGCTCGACGTCGGCGCGGAAGTCAGCAGCCGTTTGATAGCGCTCATCCGGGCTCTTGGCCAGTGAACGCATCACCACGGCATCGACATCGCGCGGCAACGTCGGGTCCAGGACCGACGGAGGCGTCGCCTGTTCGCTCACGTGCTGGTAGGCGATCGACACCGGTGAGTCGCCAGTGAACGGCGGCTGGCCGGTAAGGAGTTCGTAGAGCACGACGCCTGCGGAGTACAGATCCGAACGTGCGTCAACGACCTCGCCACGGGCCTGCTCGGGTGACAGATACTGTGCGGTGCCCATCACGGTCTGGGCCGAAGTCATCGTGTTGCTGGAATCGTTGACCGCGCGAGCGATACCGAAGTCCATGACCTTGACATCCCCGGTGCGCGTCAGCATCACGTTGGCGGGCTTGATGTCACGATGAACGATTCCGTGACGGTGCGCGTAATCCAGCGCGCTCAAGGTGCCGGCGGCGATCTCCAGGGAGCGCTCCGGAAGCAGTCGACGACCGCTGGACAGGATCTGTCGCAACGTCATTCCGTCGACGTACTCCATGACGATGTAGGGCACAACGGTCGACTCGGTGCCGTCGATGAAGATGTCTTCACCAGTGTCGTATGCGGCCACGATATTGGGGTGATTCAGTGAGGCGGCCGACTGCGCCTCGCGGCGGAAGCGCGCCTGGAAGGCAGGATCACGGGCCAGATCAGGGCGCAGGATCTTGATCGCAACACGACGTCCCAGACGTGTGTCACGCGCCTCCCACACCTCGGCCATGCCACCACGGCCGATGACCGATACCAGCTCGTATCGGTCGCCCAGTGTCCGGCCCGTGCCGGGATCTGGTGTCACGCCTGCCTCCTGTGGTCCAAAAAACCTGACGCACCAGTGTCCCAGGACGTTCCCTGTGATGCCGGTCTCATTGCAGCGCCGCCTCGATAACGGCTCGGGCGATGGGGCCTGCGATAGCTCCCCCGCTGAGTTCTGCCTGGCCGCCGTCCTCGACAACGACGGCCACGGCGATCTTGGGGTTTGTGGCGGGGGCCATCGCCACCATCCATGACACCGGCTGCTCGCCGTCGCGTCCGGTTTGGGCCGTACCGGTCTTGGCGCCGACCCGCACGAGATTGCCCTCGGCATCGTAGATTCCCTGGAGGATTCCGGCGGTGCCGTTGTCAACAACAGCCATCATCATCAACTGCATCTGTCGGGCATTCTCGCTGGACAGCGCGACCTCGAACTCTTGCGGTTCAAAGGTGCGCAGGATGCTTAGGTCAGGTGCGCGAATCTCTTGCACCAGGTAGGGCTGCATGACGACGCCATTGTTGCCGATGCCTGCGGCCACCATTGCCATCTGCAAGGCCGTCGCACGTACGTCGAATTGCCCGATAGCACTCATTGCTGTCTGTGGCTCGTCCGGGTCCTCGGGGAAGCGAGAGGTCGATGCGCGCAGCGGTGTCTCAAACTTGGTGTCAAAACCGAACAGCTCGGCTTGTGCCCGCAGGGCGTCCGGACCAAGTTCATTGCCGAGCCACGCGAACGCCGTATTGCATGACACGGCAAGTGCTTGCTCGAGAGTGATCTCACCACCGGGGGCACAGTCCTCACCGGTCCAGTTGCGCAGTGTCCTCGATGACAGCGGCAGGTCGTATTCGGCGGGACCGGGCAGCACGGAGTCCATCGTGAAGCGCCCAGAGGAGAGGGCGGCTGCAGCGGTTACCAACTTGAACGTCGAACCCGGTGGGTTGAGCGCGACGATCGGCCGGTTGATCAGCGGCTGTTCGGGATCGTCGAGTAGCTGCTCGTAGTACTCGCGGATGGATTGAGGATCGTGCGAGGACAAGATGTTGGGATCGAAGGATGGCGACTGGACTTGGACGAGGGTGCGGCCGGTCGACGGCTCAATCGCGTAGACCGCTCCGCGTGTGCCGCGCAGGCCCTCCCACGCCACCGCCTGGGCCACCGGATCGATGGTTGTCGTTACGGCACCACCGCGCGGCTGGCGCCCGGCCACCAACTGCTGGACCCGGTCGACGAAGAACAGGTCCGACGAGCCGGAGAGTACGTCGTTCTCGGTGCGCTCGAGGCCGGTCGCTCCGTAGACCATGGAGTAGAAGCCGGTGACGGCGGCGTTTTGCTCACCCTCGGGGTAGACCCGCAGCCAGCGGTACTTGCCCTTGGTCTTCTCCGACAGGGCTACCGCCTCGGGTCCGGTGAGGATCGGCCCACGCTCACGCTCGTACTCCTCGAGCAAAACACGCTGGTTGTCGGCACGCCCACGGTAGTTGTCGGCTTGGAAGACCTGGATGAAGGTGACATTGGCCAGCAGGGCAAGGAAGAGGACCATGAGTACGAGGCCGATACGGCGGATCGATCGCGTCATCGTCGGACCACCTGTGTGGCGAATTCAGCCGAGGATCCCTGTGGGTTGGACACGCCAACGGGTCGTCGGGCTCGGTGAGAGATCACCAGTAGTAGCGCGATGATGACCCAGTTGGCGACCAGGGAGGAGCCTCCGTAGGAGAGGAACGGAGTCGTCAGACCGGTCAGCGGAATGAGGCGCGTCACGCCGCCGATGATGACGAATACTTGGATGCCGAGAGTGATGGACAGACCGGCAGCCAGCAGCTGTCCGAACGGATCGCGAACGGCCACCGCAGTGCGCAGCCCGCGTTCGATGAGGATGCCGTAGAGCAGCACGATGCCCAAGGCACCGGTGAGCCCCAACTCCTCACCGAGGGCGGCCGTGATGAAGTCGGTGTTGGCGAAGGGCACCAATTCCGGATGGCCGCGGCCAAGGCCGGTGCCGAAAAGTCCGCCATTCGCGAAGCCGTAGAGCGATTGCACGATCTGATACCCGCCGGTGTCGGCGTAGGCGAAGGGATCGAGCCAGATCTGCACTCGGGTTCGTACGTGACCGAAGAGGAGGTAGGCACCGACCGATCCGACGGCGAAGAGTAGGAAGCCGAGCACGAGCCAGGACCAGCGTTGCGTCGCGATATAGAGCATGCCGACGAACAGGCCAAAGAACAGCAGTGAGGTGCCGAGATCGCGCTGGAAGACCAGCACACCGAGCGAGACGGCCCAGACGATGAGGATCGGGCCAAGATCACGGGCGCGTGGCAGCGGAACACCGAGGACGCGGGTGCGTACCAGGGCGAGAGAGTCGCGGGTAACGACGAGGTAGCCGGCGAAGAAGATGGTGAGCAGGATCTTGGCTGCTTCAGCCGGCTGAAACGTAAAACCGGCAATACGCACCCACAGGGTGGCGCCGTTGACGGTGGCGCCGATCCCCGGAGCGAGGGGCAGGAGCAGCAGGATCACACCGAGCAGTCCGGCGGTGTAGGTGTAGCGCTGCAGGATTCGATGGTCGCGAATGGTGAGTAGGACCAGGATGAAGAGCAGACTCGCGACGCCGTACCAAATGAGTTGGTTATAGACATCCGGTGTCGGGGCGGGGTTGTCCAGTCGTGCCGCACGTTGAATCGCAGCGACGTCGAGTCGGTAGATCATGACGAGCCCGAGAATCGTCAGAAGTGTCGCGATCGGCAGCATGAACGGATCGGCGTACGGCACGCGCCACCTCACGATGAGGTGCGTGATGAGGGCAAGCAGTCCCACGACGCCAGCAGTGATCCAAAAGCGCGGATGGATGCCCTCCTCGGTTGCCCAACCCACCTGAAGGGTGCCGAGTACGCCGATCCCCCAGGCAATCACGATGAGGACGAGTTCAAGATTGCGCCGAGTGCGCTGCTTGGTCGACTGCTCGGTCGTGCTCATTGCAGCACCCGACACTCGGGCGGCTCGGGCAGGGTGAGGCAGGCGCGACCGAAGAGGTCGCCGACGATGCGTTGGGCACTCTCGGGGCTATCGGTGATGATGCCGTTGCGCACCAGGTTCGCATCGAAACTCGGCAAGGATTCCACTCGAACCTCGGACACCGAGTAGGTCGTTTGCAGGGGAAAGCCGAGGAGGGAACCGGGCACTCCCTGATAGATCGCAACGTTGTCGCCGGAGACACCGACGTACCACTGAGCCCGGACCCACAGGGCGCTCATGGTCCCGACGATGGCGAGCAGGACCACGACGGTGACGGCGATGATGCCGCTCCAGACGAGCGTCTTGCGGGTTCGTGGAGACAGACGCGGTTCCGTTGTCGTCGGGATGACGAGATCCGCGTCGATGGTCGGCATCTCCGAGGTTGGTGGGCCCTCTGTGTCTGGGGGAAGGTCCGGTGCATTGGGGTCGCGTTGGGCGTCGGAGGGGAACTGCACCCGCGGTAGTTGGGCGCGCACTCGCGGCTCACCCGCTGCACCCACGACGACGGGTTCAGCATCGGGCTCGATAGTGCCCTCACCCACATGCGCGACCACGACGGTCACGTTGTCTGGGGCTCCGCGAGAAAGTGCGAGTTCGACAAGTTCGATGACCGTGCCGGTCGGTTCACCACTGCCGAGCATCTGGGCGAGCTCATCGTTGCTCACTGTGCCGGTAAGTCCATCGCTGCAAATGAGATAGCGATCGCCCGCCCGCGCTTCGCGGATGGACAGGTCTGGCTCGACCGGCTGCACGCCGTCCAGGGCTCGCATGAGCAGATTGCGCCGCGGGTGGACGCTTGCCTCATCCTCACTAATGCGCCCTGCATCCACGAGGGTTTGAACGTAGGTGTGATCGTGAGTGATCTGACTAAGCTCGCCGTCCCGCAGGAGATAGGCGCGCGAGTCGCCGACGTGGACGACGGCGATTTTGGCACCGACTTCGTCGGGCAGCCAGTAAAGGGCCGTCGCCGTGGTGCCCATCCCGGCGAGTTCCGGGCTGTCCGCGACGACCTCACCGATGCTGGCGCCCGCGGCATCAACAGCGGCGGCAAGCCTAGTGAGAGCCTCGCCCTGTTCGAGTTCATCGTCAGCCATCTCGGCCAACGTGGCGACCGCGGTGGCGCTTGCGAGTTCACCCGCCGCATGGCCGCCCATGCCGTCGGCGACGATGAGCAATCGTGGCCCGGCGTAACCGGAGTCCTCATTGCCCTTGCGGACCTGACCGACATCGGAACGCGCGGCGTAGCGCAGTGCGAGAGGCATGACTACCTCTGCAACTGCAGGGTCGTGCGGCCGATACGCAGGGGGGCGCCGGGGGTGAGGATCGTCGGCGAGGTGATGCGGGTGCGATCGATCCACGTGCCATTCGTGGAGCCGAGGTCCTCAACGATCCAGCCACCTTCACCGGGGTAGATGCGCGCATGTCGACTCGACGCATAGTCGTCGTCGATGACGAGGGTCGAGTCCGGTGCGCGGCCGATGGTGATTTGCGCGGTACCCAGGGGAATGACGGTGTTCTGTAGCGGGCCCTCGGTGACCACGAGGGTGGGTCCCGGGCGGGGAGGTTCCTTGGCGGTCTTGGTCTTCTTGGCTTTGGGCGGTGTCGCGGGCTTGGGTTGTTTAGCGGGCTTGGCTGGCACGGTTGCTGGCTTTGCCTCGCGCGGTTGCAGGAGGTCACGGCGCAGCGCCACGACGGTGATGATGATGAAGAGCCAAAGCGCGCCAAGGAACGCGAGCCGAAGCAGGGTGAGGGCGAACTCCGTCACCGGATCAGCCCGTCCGATAGACCATCGAGGTCGTGCCGATGACGATGGTTGATCCGTCGACGAGGGCTGCCTGGGTGACGCGTGAACCGTCAATCGTGGTGCCGTTGGTGGAGCCTAGGTCGCGCACGATGGCTGGTGTGCCGAGCACGATTTCGCAGTGATTGCGCGAGACCCCCGGGTCCTCCACGCGAATGTCGGCGTCGGTGCCTCGGCCGAGGCGGCTGACGGCGCGCACCAGTGGGTACGCCGTTCCGCCGATCTCGAGGAAGGGTTGACCGGGAGCGACGTCGCTTGTCTTGGCACTGACGACCGCGGCTCGCGCCTCGGAGTGCACGCGGAAGATGCCCGTCTCCAGTGACTCGTCGACGTCGAGGTGGACCTCCGCAGGACCGATGAGGGCGTAGGACTGTTCCTCGGCGTACTCGGTGACGACCGTGGCGAGTTCGGACTGCAGGGTGTCGCGGTAGACGCTCAGCCGCTCGTCGTCGTGGGGGGAGAGATCCAAGGTGAAGACGTTGGGGGTGACGGTGCGGCCTCGGGCAACGATTGCCGAGCGGTCGTCCATCTCCTTTTGGATAGCGGCGGCCAATTCGACCGGCTGAACCTCGGACTTGAAGGCGCGCGCGAAGGCGCCGTTCACCATCTTGTCGAGACGGTCCTCGAAGCGATCCAACAGGCCCACCCCGCGATCCTACGACCCGGAGCACCCTTCTCCCTCGGTGAGTGGCGAGTTGTTGGGCGATTTTGGAGCGAAAGCCGTTAGCGGCTGGCCAGTCAGTGGCAGGGGAGTTCAGCGGTCGCGGCGGATGTGGGGCCAGAAGCCGCCCACGTGGTCGGCGTAGTCGAACCAGGGGGCGCCATGCTTCTCGGCGAGCAGGCGGTCCTCCCACAGTGCCTTGCCGGCGAAGAAGACGCCGAGGAGGACGAGAACGAAGACCTGCCAGATCGATCCGACCGCCAGGGTGAATCCCAGGGCTGCCATGAGGAGCCCGACGTAAATGGGGTGGCGAACGACCGAGTAGATCCCCCCGGTTCGCAGGGCCGCGGACGTCAAGGGGATAGGGGTTGCGGTCAGGGCGCTACCGAGGCCGAGGAAGGCGATGAGCACGATCGCGAGTCCGACGATCATCAGCGCGATACCGAGGATGTCGAGGAAGTCGGGGGGCAGATCAAGGCCGCGGCGTTTGGGGAGCAGCACCAGGGCGATGAGCAGGATGAATTGGACGACGACTAGGCCCCAACCGACGCGACCGCGGATTTCGGCGTCGGTAAGTCCGGATCCGGGCTCAAGCTCAGCACGGGGAAGTGAATCAGCCTCGTCACGATCGTCCCCCGACTCCATACGGACATTATGACCCGACCCGCCGACCATCCCGCATGGCACGACTCGTTTTGGGCGCTGGTGCGTCACGTTCCCCTCGCCGGCAGATTGCTTCAGGGTGCGGATACCTCATCCAGTCGGGCCAGGTCGTCGTCGGTGAGTTCGAGGCTCATCGACCGCATGAGGGCGGGCAGTTGCGACGTCCGCGAAACCGACGCGACAGGTGCGGCGACGGTTGGGCGAGTCAGGGTCCAGGCCAACGCGACCGTGGTGGGTTCGACCCCGTGTGCCTGCGCAATCTCCCGAACGACGTTCAGGATCCGCCAGTTGCGCTCGGTGAAGAACTGCGCGACGTGGCGAGCGCGGAGTACGTCGCCAATGTCGTCGGAGGAGTACTTGCCGGACAGGAAGCCGGCCGCCAGTGGCCAGAACGGCAGGCAGGACAGTCCCTCCCGTTGACACAACTCCTGCATGGGGCCTTCGAACTCATTGCGAACGACCAGGCTGTACTGCGGTTGAACGGCGACGAAGCGCGGCAGGCCGAGGCGGTCCGATGTGGCCAGCGCCGTCGCTAGTCGCTCGGTCGAGTAGTTCGATGCGCCGATCGCCCGGATACGACCGGCCTCGATGTGCTCGGCGAGGGCTTCGAGTGTCTCCTCCAGCGGAGTCTGCGGGTCGTCCATGTGGCAGTAGTAGAGGTCGACGTAGTCGGTGTGCAGGCGTTCGAGTGAGCCCTGAAGTCCGGCGTCGATCTGATCGCGGGTCAGGCCGTAGTTGCCGGGAAACTTGCCCACTTTGGTGGCGATGACCACGTCCGCTCTGTTGCCACGTGCGTCCATCCATCGACCCACGACCTCCTCGGACTCACCGCCGCGGCAGTCCGGCGCCCAGTGCGGGTAGGAGTCGGCGAGGTCAATCGAATTGCCGCGTGCTTCGAGGTAGCCATCAAGGATGGCGAACGACGACTCCTCATCGGCCGTCCAGGCGAAGACATTTCCACCGAGCACCACACGGGAGATCTCGATTCCACAGTTGCCGATCTGCACCACGGGGTCAATCTAGGCGACGGCAATGTGCGCTGAAATCCCCCATCTGGCCTGCTCAAGTAGCTAGCGTGGGGAAACATGAATTGGTCTGTCTGGCGCACCGCGCGCGTCGTTGCTTCGATTTTCGTGCTCATGACCGCGGCGTACTACCTCGTCGTCGCTTTCGACAACATCACTAACCCGGTCAATCCCAACGCCAGCAACTGGCCCTTCGTCCAGGGGGTGCTCAGCGGTGACGGCGTGCCCGCGGACAGCGGCTTCGAGTGGCGATTCATCGATGCGACCTGGTTCCAGGTGATCAGCTACATCGGCATCATCGCGGGGGAGACCATCACCGGCGTCCTGCTGCTCATCGGTGGAATCCTCGGGCTCCGTCGGTCATCAACCTGTCCTCGGTGGGGCCGGGCGCAGAAGTGGACTTTCGCGGGAGGGACCACCGGACTGCTGGTCTTCTTCTTCGGCTTCATCACGGTCGGCGGCAATTGGTTCATCATGTACCTGAACTCGAAGTGGAATGGGATGGCTCCGGCCTTCCAGAACTCGGTGATGACGGCGTTGATGATGATCTTCGTCATCGGCGTACTGATCGGCGGTCACATGGCACCGGAGCACGAGCGCCGAGAGGAGTAGCGGCCGTCGGGGCGCGCGTCACCGGCGTCTCTGAGTGCAGGTCCCCGCACGCAGGTGCATGTTGTGGGGTTTATTCGCCTCGTTTTGGCCCAATAAACCCGACAACGTGCACTTTCACGAGATGCCATGCGTGGGAAGGGGATTCTGGGGGTCTGAGCAGGCGGTCACATGGCACCGGAGCACGAACGCCGAGAGGAGTAGCGCACCTCGGGAGCCCCTTGGGGGTACCGGTTCTGGGGTTGTACCCTTCTATGGCTCGGCACGCCGGGCAACGCGCGAGTGGCGGAATAGGCAGACGCGCACGGTTCAGGTCCGTGTGCCCGAAAGGGTGTGGGGGTTCAACTCCCCCCTCGCGCACCACACGGTGCAGTTTCAGCCAGTTCAGGCTCCTGCGGTTAGCCGCAGCACCCTCCTCCGCAGCACCCTCCCGGACTCGGTGCTGTTTCCATTGAGGATCCTGCCGTGGAGGTTGTCCCGACGGAGGCGACGTTCAACAGACGAACGGTGTCACCG
>JAYNIC010000051.1:0-3375 GCA_038108715.1 Candidatus Nanopelagicales bacterium
CGGCGGCGGGTCCGTGGCACGGTTTACTTTTGAGCCAGGCTGGAAGTGGTCAGAACATGTCAGTCCCAAGATGGGAACTCCCACATGCCAGGCCACCCACTTCGGGGCGGTGCAGTCCGGGCGTCTCCATATCGTTCATGAGGACGGGACGTCGATTGACGTGGGGCCGGGAGACTCCTACACCGTCGCCGCCGGACACGATGCATGGGTGATCGGCGACGAGCCCTTCGTGGCCTTCGAGTTCGAATCTGCCGAGAGTTACATCTAGGCGCCTCGCACGACCTGGCTAAGCGCTGGCCAGACCCCAATGTTCGGGAGTGGGCGCTCTCACGGGTGTGGGTCCGCCAGCCACCACACGGCATTGCGGTCCTGGTCGGTACCTTCGCGCAGCTGCCGGACCCCGTCGCGGTGTCGATAGTCGTTGGCGGCGAGAACACGCGAGACCGCGGCCAAGCCGTGCCGCTCCCCGATGGCGTCTGCGGACCACGAACGCCGACCGGCGTGGTCGACCAAGGTGCTCCGCAGCGCGATACGGCCGTCGACGCGCAGGAACTCGACCGCGCGAGCCTGCTGTGGCCAATCGATGAGCGACGACGTCGTGATCTCCCAGAATCCGCGATCTCCATCCCCATGCCACAGCGACGTATGGGCATGCACGTGCCCCGCAAGCCAAGCGATGACCTGGGGAGAGCTCCGGAGCAGATCCACGACCTCAGCAGCTAGGTGACGCGGCTCGCCGTCGGTGTAGGAGTTGATCAAGGTCCAGGACGGGTGATGGGACAGCACCACGACATACCGGTCAGCAGACTCGTCGAGGGTCGCCTGCAGCCACCGGAACTGAGCATCGCCGATCGAGCCCTGCCAGCCTCCCGCGGGGTTGACCGTATCCATGGCGATAAACCGCACGCGCCCCATGTCGCGGACCCACGGGCCCTGGAGTTCGTCCACTGTCAGAAGCCGACGGCGGCCATCCGGCGTGGCCGGCACCTCTGGGGATCGATCATCGTGGAAGTAGCGGGCCGGCCCGATCGGAGCGACACCCTCGAGTGTGAGCAGCGGACTCGCTCCCCGCGGGAGACCGATGACACGGCGACTCCCAACAGCCAGTTCACGCAGCTTGATATCGGCCGCAACCGTCCCCTGCAGCAGCGCATCGTGGTTGCCGGGCACCGCGAACCACGGTGCCGCGAGCCCTGGTGACAGAACGGCAGCCCGCGCGGCCGCGACAAGGCCGGGGATGCGCGGATAGCCGAACCGACGCGTGGGCAGGTCATCGCCCATCGCGCCCTTCGGGCCGTCTGGATGCCAATAGCGTTCATCCCACGGGTAGCCGTCGATCGATCCGACCCACTGGCTCACCCCCGAATCTCCGCTCCACGCCTCCACCGAGCCGCCATCGAGGACACGGGTGAACCAGTCACGCTCATTGCGCTGGGCATTGTCGATGAGATCGCCCGTGACGATGACGGCATCCAACGGATCCGGGTACCCGTTAATCGCCTCAACCATCGCTGCCAACACCTGCACCGTGAGAATCTCCTGCGGCCGATAGGTGCCAATAACTCCCAAGCGACGCCTCAGGATCGAGTCAGGATCGGAAAGCCGGTCGAGATACTCCATTCGCGCAGGGGACTCGGCATCGCAGACGTGCGCATCAGAGACGTGCATGATGCGCGCCAACAGCTCGCCATCCACCGGGTCGGCCGCCTGCTCGGTGACCGCGGTGAGTTCGGACCAGCCGAGATCATCTGGGTTGTCGAGCACGAGCCGCTCGCGCGTGGTCACTTACCCACCCAGCGGCGGTACCCGCCAAGAGCCCGCCCTATAGAGGATTGGTCCACGCCCGCCGTCCCTGCGCATCCACGACGACAACACGTCGATACCGGCGCCCCGGATCCGCCTCGACAAACGCCCCGGTGATAAGCCCGGCGTCATCCGTGGCGAGAACACGGCCCTGGCGCCGGCCGCCGTGACCTACGGCAACTCCGGCTCCCCACTCCTCCTCGGTCTGCACCCGCACATCTCGCGCTCCCGAGCAGCGCACCTCGATGCCGTCCGGATGCACGATGACGTCGTGGATGAGCGGTCCCTCCGACAGGTAGGTCGCACCGTCACGCAACGCGCTCAGGGCCTCTTCGACCGTCGGTTCGGTCATCCGCAACATCGTCCAGGCGCGACCAAGGTCGAAGAGCGGATAGTGCTGGTCATCCGTCGCGATCCCGAGGACTGCTCGCCCATCGCCGAGCAACAAATCCCACCACGGTGAGGAGTCGCCGCGCCCGCATTCGGTCTCTGCTGAGCCATTGAAGACCTCGATGCCGGCGAAGCCGCTGGCCTCCACCAGTTCGGCCTCTGTCAACTGGTTCCAATATGGGTGGGCGACGTACGCCACGCCACCCTGCTCGGCAGTCCAGGCGCAACCGGCCTCCAGTGACGGAAAGGTCCGCACCTCGTAGTTCTCCTCAGCATTGGAGTACCAGTTGCTGCGGTCACCCCCCGGGTCCTCCGGGATGTCATGGATGCCATAGGCCAGGAACTCCGCCGACTGGCGTGGGTACCTCGGGTAGCGCATGTCGAATCCGAGCTCCGCGGCGGGCACGAGTACGACGTCGTCACGCTCACGGGGCTTGGCCAGGCGCCAATGATCGGTGATCGCCACCACCCCAAAGCCCACCTCCGCGTAGGCCTGGACGAGACGATCGGGCACCAACGTGCCGTCGCTCAGCGTGGAGTGGGTATGAAGTGCCGCCTTCACCCAATGACCCGAGCCTTCGAACGGATTCGACATCAGCGAGCACCTCTCAGCCGTGGATCGAGGATCTCCTCCAGGGCATATCCCACCAGGGAGAAGGCCAAGGTAACCAGCACCACGCAGATGCCCGGAGGCAGAATCCACCACCAGTACCCGTTGGACATTGCCCCCGCCCGGAACGCTTCCTCGATGATGCGCCCCCAGGACATGGAGTTGGGATCGCCCAGGCCGAGCAGGGCCAGGGTCGTCTCCGACAGGATGGCGACGGCGACGGTGAGCACTCCCTGCGCGGTGATGACGGGCGCTACCTCCGGCAGGATGTGTCGCGTGAGCAGGCGGGCATTGCTGGCCCCGAGTGCACGGGCGCGTTCGATGTAGGGCTGCTCGCGGATCGCCAGGGTTTGGGCGCGCACGAGACGCGCGGTGAGAGCCCATGAGGTGACGGCGATAACGATGATGACGTTAAGCAGGGTCGGTCCAAGAATTGCAGCGAGCACGATGGCGAGTACCAGCCACGGGATGACGAGGAACCAGTCGGTGAGTGCCGTGAGAACGCTCCCAAGCGGTCGCCCGGCGTAGAAGCCCGCCAGGATGCCCATGGCCGCGCCGAGCAGCACCGCCCC
>JAYNIC010000051.1:3385-10429 GCA_038108715.1 Candidatus Nanopelagicales bacterium
ACGCACGGCCGAACTGGTCCGTGCCGAGCGGCGGCGTGACGGTCGGTGACTGCGTGGGAAGTCCGGGAGCGAGCGCCGGATCGAGATCGGTCGGCTCCACCACGACGTAGGACAGCAGCGCGGCCATCGTGAAGATGACGAGGATGCATAGCCCGATCATGCCGCGACGATCGCGCCGGAAGGCACGCCACGTAGCAGCGGCAGCTCGGCGCCTACGCGTCCAGGTGAGGTTCGTCATGCCGCTCTCACCCGCGGGTCAAGCAGGCCGTAGGTGACGTCGGCGAGGAAGGCGGTGAAAATGACGGCGGCACTGCTCACGAGGAAAACGCCCTGCAGGACGGGATAGTCGAGCGTGTTGATGGCCTCATAGGTCAAGAGTCCGAGGCCTGGCCACGAGAAGACCGTTTCAATGACAATCGCGCCACCGAGGATGAATCCCGCGCTCAGCACTACCAGCGTGAAGATGGGCAAGACTGCGTTCGGCAGCGCGTGTCGACGCCGCACATCGGGGTCGGTCAATCCCTTCGCGCGGGCGAGTGCGATGTAGGGCATGGACTTGACGTCAATCATGCTCGAACGCATGACAAGCAGGTACTGACCCACATAGCCCAGGGAGAGGGCCAGAACGGGCAGCGCCAAGTGCTGGAGCACGTCGACGGGGCCACCGTCCGCACTACTGCGAAAGCCCCCGGCCGGGAACCAGCCCAAGAATCCTGCGAACGTCAATAGCAGGAGCATCCCAAGCCACCCCTCGGGCGTGGAATACAGAACGAGCGAGGTGTACAGACTGCCGGAGTCGAAGGAACTACCGCGTCGCCAACCGCCGCGGATACCGCCGATGACGCCGATCCCCGCCGCCAGCGCCGTGCCCACGCCGAGCAGCAGGATGGTGGGCCACAGCCGTGAGGCGATGAGTTGTGTCACGTCAAGACCGGATACCAGCGATACGCCGAGATTCCCGCTAACGGTTTCCCGCACGTAGGTGACGAACTGAGCGAGGAGCGGCTGGTCTAGTCCGAACTCCGCCCTTTGCGCAGCCTGGGCCTCCGGCGAGTGGCGCTGGCTGCGGGCCAGCAAGGCGGCCGGGTCACCTGGCATGATGCGAAACAGGAAGAAGTTCACCGCAAGGATGAAGGCGAGCGTGAGCAGGGCCCACCCCGCCTTGCGCGCGACAAAGGTCAACCGACCGGCGCCGCGGCTCACTGTCGTGCCTTTACCCGCCTGCGAGCCCCGCTATTCGCTGTCCGGGCGATCGGCGGCTGCGGGACGGCGGCGAATCACGATGAGCGCGACCACCACGACGATGGCGACGATGACGACGATCCAGACCCAGGCAGGAACTCCCCCACCGGAGCCGGTGTCGGCTGACGCCTCCTGTCCGGCCGCCTGGTCTGAACCGGCGGATTCGGAGTCGGTCTCGGCCGGTGTTGACGCCGATTCCCCGCCATTGTCCGTGGCCTCCTCCGCACCGGGCGTCGCGGTGACGAGGGACGTGTACGAGTACATCGGCGTGAGGTAGCCGTCGCCCGCGGGGACCGGCACGATGCCCGTGACGAGATCCGTGCGGTAGGCGGTGATCGAGTTGGGGTAGGCGATGACGATGGCGGGCACCTGGTCGTAGACGTACTGCTGCGCCTCCTTGACGAGTGCCAAGCGAGCGTCCTGGTTCATCTCCTCGCCCTGCTGTGCATACAAAGCGTCGTAGGTAGCGTCCTTCCAGCATCCGTCGCTCAAGTCCCCGCATTGATCGGAAGTGAACACCGACAACTGATAGTTCGGGTCAGGGTCGCCACTCCAGTACCAGATGTAGGCGTCGAAGTCACCCGACTGCTGCATGTCGTAGACCTTGCCGGCACTCACCGGCTGAACCTCGGCCTTGATACCCACCTGCTCGAGGAATGACGCAATCATGCGCCCAGCGGCTTCGCTGCCGGGCGTGTCGTTCGACGTTGGAAGGCGAAGGAGGAGCGGCTGGCCCGTCGCCGGGTCAAGGCGTATGCCGTCCGGACCCATCGTGTAGCCCGCTTCATCGAGCATGGCGTTGGCGGCCGCCGGGTCGTACGGGATCACCTGATCGTCCGGGATGTCGAGGTGCCAGTAGACCGACAGCGGCCTGACGATCGTCTCCCCCGGCGCACCGGCGCCTAGGTAGACCTTGTCGACGATGGCCTGCTTGTCGATCGCCATGGCGATGGCCTTGCGAACCTGCAGATCCTGTAGTGCCGGCAGCGGGTTGGAGTCGGGACCTTGACCACCGAAGTTGAAAGCCAAGTTGATCCACGTGTCCGCGGTCACGCGTTGAACAGCCACATTGGGGATGGATTCGAGGGCGGGCAGCAGTGAACTCTCAAGGTTCTCGGCGATTTGGATTTCGCCACTCTTCAGCGCCTGCACCATGGCCTCTTGGTTGGTGTAAAGGCGGTACACGATGGTGTCGTAGTGAGGGGCCTCGCCCCAGAAATTGGGGTTCCGCTCGAAGGTCCAACTCTGCCCCGGGTCAGCTGCCGTCATGACGTAGGGGCCGGAGGCCACCGTCGGGAACATGGACGCCTGCTTGATCTCCTTGTTTGGCTTGTCAGCGTACGGAGCCCAGATGTGCTCAGGCACTATGTAGACCCACGGGGGCAATTGCGGTCCACGCATGGGCTTGGGGGTTGACCACACCAGGGTGTAGTCGTCCGGTGTTTCGAAGGTCGAGCCCTTCGGGAAGTAACTCGTGAAGTAGCCGAACCCGTGGTCGATGACAAATTGATAAGTGAACGCGATGTCCTTGGCCGTCAGTGGTGTGCCGTCGCTCCACTTCACGTCGTCGCGAATCGAGCAAGTCCAGACACGGAAGTCGGCATTGGGCTCGCACCCCGTGGCCAGACTCGGCGCCGCGCTGAGGTCCTCGTCGGAGAACTGCAGCATCATGTCGTACTGCAGCGTCACCGATTCCCACTCCGTGGTGGAGTTGACCGCCCAAATGTTCGGGTTGTCGATCGCGACGGTGGTGCCGATAGTCAGAGTGGTGCCACCTTCAGCCTGCGCTGATGTCGCCGTTGCGAGTCCCCCCGTCAGGACCACCGCGGCGACAGCGAACCCGAGACCTGTTCGACTCCGCCACCTACCGAAATTGCCGCGACCCATGGGCACCTCCTCAGCTGGTTCGGACAGTGTTCCAGCAAGTCCAGGCGGCTTGGCAATCTTTTCCTGAACTCCGCCTTTTCCTGAACTCCGCGATCCGGGAGTGAGAATTCTGGGTCTCCGGAGGGGCATTTCCTGAGGCCAGCTGGCCCTATCTATGAGGCGCCCAGTACGACCTGGCTAATCGCTGGACGCCACAAGCCTTACGGCCAGGCTCAAGACGGCGGCCACCCATCCGAACTCGATCAGGGCAGTGCTCCCGTTGGTCTCGTCCAACGCTTCTGGCCGTAACTGGTGGGGCAATTCACTACTGGAAATAGGGGTGTGACGAGAGTGGCCACATTGACGAAAAAACTTGTCGACAACCCCTTGTGTTGCCTTGACGACAGGGGTAGAAATCTCTCAACGCACCGCGAGGTGCGGGTCGGTTCGAAAACCGGCGGCCTACCAGGCCAGACCTGGAAGACCTGAGTGCAAGCGGGTCGGACGCAAGGTACGGATCGAGGAGTCGAAAGTGACGCCAGCCAGCTGGAAACAGGGGGCGACCAGAGCGGGGAGCACACCGCGAAGGCGCCGGGAAACCGGAGGCGAGAACACGGCTCTAAGAGAACGGCCCCTCGGACTCATACTCCGAGGGGCCGTTCTACTTTTGTCTTGGCGCACGCTTGGGATCAGGGCACTTCCATCGCCACCGCACGCCTCAAGGCTTTTCGCGACGTATCGTCACAGAGTGGGACGTAGGGCGATTCTCCGGCTGATGATGCTCGTTGGGCTAGCCATCGCCGTGCTGGTCCCGAGTTCGGCGCAGGCGATCACTCCCCAACTCATCACCGGCCCTTACGTGTCCGGCTGGTTCGGCTACTGGGAGCCAGACTCCGTCGTCGAAACGCTGGCCAGCCAAGGCCGCACCACGGTGCCCGAGGTCAACCTCTTCTGGTGGAGTTTTGCTGGGCCAAACAAGCCGCTGTGCACCTACAACCCCGACAGCAGCTGCAGTGACTCAGGGGATGCCCCCTGGACCAACGCCCACCTCGCCGGACAGCGCGACATCATGCAGGCGGCGGGCATCCCGGTCTTCGGCTCCATCGTCGATGGCTCGGGTGCCGGGGAACTTTCCGAGTATCTCGCCG
Organism: Candidatus Nanopelagicales bacterium; assembly: GCA_038108715.1. Taxonomy (GTDB): domain Bacteria; phylum Actinomycetota; class Actinomycetes; order S36-B12; family S36-B12; genus Mxb001. Next base: position 7,642 of record JAYNIC010000051.1, read on the forward strand.
ATGCCGATAGCCGTGACGCGTACGCCGACCAGATCGTTGATTGGGCGACGAAGGCTGGTGTCGATGGCGTCGACCTCGACCTGGAGAAGTTCGCCATCGCGGACGGCTCGAGCACCTGGGCAGTGACCAAGCCACGGTGGGTCGCCTTCATCACGGCGCTGTCTTCACGCCTGCGCGATGCAAATCTCCTACTCTCCGTGACCGTCCCGGCCGGCGAGTATCCCTTCGTCGAGGCTTGGATGTCGGAGAAGAACGCATGCGGCAACGACCGGGGACCGATTGGCGCACCCAACCCGAGCACCGGCTACTGCGTTTACGCCTGGGACGAGATCATCGGATTGGTCGATCGACTTAGACTCATGGCCTACGACTACAGCTACAGCAGCCCGGGACCGATCGGGCCGCTGAACTGGGCTGACCAGGTGGTGGCATCCGCACTTGACCAATTGGGCAATGCCAACCGCAAGAAGATCTGGCTCGGCATCCCGCAGTATGCCCGCAACTGGGTTCGCCAGGACTCGGCCGGCGCCTACGTCACCCGTGGCGACTGCCCCACGGGCTGGAAGCCAAGCGGGGGCGATGTCCCCGGGATGCTCAGCCAGTCGATCGAACGCGCGTTGGAGATCGCCGAGCGCGAGCAGGTCACGCCGACGTGGGACGCGACGTACGGCGAGTACACCTACCGCTACTGGATCGACACAGACGGCGCCGCAGGTGGCACGGCTGTCACCTGCTCGGCCGAGCGCGAAGTGTGGTTCGCTGACACTCGATCCGCCAAGGTCAAAGCGAACATCGTGCGCGACCGGTCGATCGCAGGAGTCGCGGTCTGGGAGTTCGGCTTCGTGCTCGACGGCTTCTATAGCCAGATGGCCCGCAAGATCGCGCCCCCGCTGGAATTGCGAGCGAAGTTCGACGACTCGATCCGCAAGGGCGAGACCACCAAGGTGACCGGCAAGGTCCTGCGCGGTGACGCGCCAGTCAAGAGCGCGAAGATCCGTATCGTGTGGATCTCGAACAAAGGCAAGATCAAAGAGTTGGGCGTGACGCGCACCAACAGCAAGGGGCGTTACACGATCAAGGTGGCTCCCACGCGCAGTGGAACACTCAAGATCGCCGCAACCTCCTCCGGTCAGAAGGACGTCATCGAGCGGCCGATCACCGTCAAGCGCTAGGCATGGGCACCGCTGCGCAGACCTGCGCGCCGGGGGCGCTGATAGCCCACGTGCGCTAGAGCCCCGCAAACGTGGAGATCAACGAGATCACCGCCGGCCCGATCGCCACGACGAAGACACCCGGCAGGAAGCACAGGACTAGCGGAAAAAGGATTTTGACGCCGACCTGCTGCGCTTGCTCGCGAGCCTTAGAGCGGCGCCGCTCACGCATCGCTCGAGCCTGCTCGGCCATCACCGCCGACATGGGGACGCCAGATCGGTCGGTCTGGATCATCGCGTCGGCGAACTTCTGCAGATCGGGCTGCTGCGTGCGCCGCCGCAACTCGCGGAAGGCGTCCTGCCGGGACATCCCCAACTGCATCTCCTTCATGACCCGGGCGAATTCCGCCGATAGCGGCCCACTCTGAGACTTCGCCACCTCATTCATGGCGGCGGTGAGTCCCTGCCCGGCGTTCACACACAGATAGAGCAGATCCATTGCCTCGGGCATTTCCTGGCCAATCCGTTCGGCACGTTCCTGCGCTCGACCGCGCAGCCAGATGTCCGGCAGGTAGTAGCCGAGGAGCGGCATTCCCACGATCCCGATCAACCACCACCCGCCCCATCGGCTGGCCGCGATGAGCCCGAGGGACGCACCGAGGATGAGCCCCACGGCCTTCGCTGACTCCATTCGCGCCAGTGCGCGCTCATCGGCGAAGCCGGCGTAGGCGAGATTGCGGATGATGCGACGTCGACCGGGACGCGTGATCAGTATTCGACCGACGCGAGGCAGCACGACAAACTGGCCTCGCTCCGAGGCGTGGCCGCCTGCAGTGGCTGTCGACACGCCGTAGTTCTGGACGATGGCCATGGTGGCTGCCCGCTGACGCTGCTGAGCCCGGACCGCGGAACGCACGATGAGAGTGATCAGTACGGTCGCCACCGCAAGTCCGACCAGGACGGCGGCAACGATGGGATCGGAGGCGATCGAAGGCATTAGGCCTTCACCCGCACCAGGGCCGCCATCCAAATGGCGCCAATGATCATGAGGATCCCCGACCCGGCCAGCAGCACCAGTCCAATCGGTGTGGTCCACAGGGTGCTCACATAGGTCGGTCGGATGACCGCGAAGACGGCGAGAAGAATGATCGGCAGGAGTCCGAGCACAATGGCCGACAGGCGCCCTTCGGCGGACATCGAGCGCACCTCCTGACGTACTGTCTCCCGGGCCCGAACGGTGTCCGCAACGGAGTCGAGAATGTTACTCAGGTTGCCGCCGACCTCACGCTGAATGCCGATCGCGATCACGGCCCATTCCATGTCCTGGCTGTCCATGCGATCGGCTACTCGTTTCAATGCTTCATCGGGAGTCGCCCCCATCGAGATCTCCGCAACCGCGCGTCGCACCTGCCGCTCGACCTCTCCGGTGCCCTCCGCCGACAACGACTCCAGCGCCTGTGTGAAGCTCAGGCCCGTCCTGAGGGAGGACGAAAGGAGCATGAGGAATTCAGGCAACTCCTCTTCGAACTGTCGACGCGTCCGGGCGCCTCGGATACGGAGGTACATGATGGCCAACACCGGGCCGAGCAGCAGGGTAAGGATCGCGGCCGACACCGGGTTGCGCAGCATGAGCCACA
>JAYNIC010000051.1:10439-11988 GCA_038108715.1 Candidatus Nanopelagicales bacterium
GCCAGGAGGCGGCCATGAGTAGGAGAACGCGCAGGGTGAAGCGCTCCGGAGATAGCCGAAGGTCGGCGACCGAGAGAGCCCGCTCGATGGGCCGATAGAGGCCGAATGCACGCAGCAACGGTGTCATGAAGGAACGGGACCGAGCCTGCCCGCGTGATCGGCTCTCACGACTGATCTCCGATCCGCCAGCGGCGGCTCTTCGGACGTACTCACGACGACGTTGCCGGCGGCGGTTGCTTTGCCACGCGGCCAGTGCGAGGACAGCGACTACAGCCGCCAGAGTGGCCACGGCAATAGCAGCGACGGCGAGCCCTGAATTCGATTCGTAGAAGATGCGGTCGTCCATCGTCGACTACCTCTGGAATAGCCCCGGATCGACGTCAACGCCTCGATCGCGAAGGTCACCGATGAACTGCGGCACGAGGCCGGTGGGCTCCAGAGTGCCGCGAGGCTGGAGGACCTCGGATTCGTCGTATTCGAACTCGAAGATGTCCTCCATCAAGATGGTGTCGCCATCCATCCCTACAACATCAGCAATCTGCATGACGTGGCGCGAGCCATCACGAAGGCGCATCTGGTGTACGACGAGGTCGATGGCGCCGACAACTTGTTCGCGGATCACGCGCACGGGCAGGTCCAGGCCTGCCATGAGCACCATCGTCTCGACGCGCGAAAGAGCATCCCGGGGGCTGTTGGCGTGCACGGTGGACAGAGAGCCGTCGTGACCGGTGTTCATCGCCTGAAGCATGTCCAGGGCTGCCGCGTCACGGACCTCACCGACGATGATGCGATCCGGGCGCATACGTAGCGAGTTGCGCACCAGATCGCGAATGCTGATCGCTCCCGCGCCCTCGATGTTTGCAGGTCGAGACTCGAGCCTGACGACGTGTGGTTGCTCGAGTTGCAGTTCGGCCGCATCCTCGATGGTGACGATTCGTTGGTCCTCGGGGATGAAAGAGGACAGCACATTCAACGTGGTCGTCTTGCCCGATCCGGTCCCGCCACTGATGAGGATGTTGCGGCGCCCAACGACACAATCGCGGAGGAATTGCAGGGACTTGGGCGTCACCGTGCCCAGCGCCACTAGATCCTCAACGCCCATGATCTCCCTGGCAAACTTGCGAATCGTTAGCGACGAACCGTCAACGGCGACGGGTCGAATGACGGCATTCACGCGAGACCCATCAGGCAGACGCGCATCCACCATGGGACTCGCCTCGTCGACTCTCCGACCCACGCGCGACACGATGCGGTCAATGATTTCTCGTAGGTGGCGCTCGTTGACAAATCGCACGTTGGTGGGCTCGATCCGACCCCGCCGCTCGACGTACACATGGTCATAGCCGTTGACCATGATTTCGGTGATCGAGGAGTCCCGCAGTAGTGGCTCGAGAGGCCCGAGCCCGAGGATGTCGTCGATGATCTCCTGGACTAGGCGAGAGCGCTCGGTCGAGGAAAGTGATTCCTCATCGCCCTTCACCGCCTCCTGGATGACATCAAAAACCGCATCTTGCAAGGCAGCCCTGTCCAGATCAGCCGAGTAGAGTTG
>JAYNIC010000052.1:0-1323 GCA_038108715.1 Candidatus Nanopelagicales bacterium
TCCGCTCTTCAGCGCCGTAGCCCACCTCGGGGTCGGGCTTGTCCGGCTTGGGCTTCTTCCCGCAGATCACCTTCGGGGAGGGGCTGTACGCCGTCGTGAAGGTCTGGCGCTCAACCTCGGTGTAGCCCTCGTAGAAGACCCGATCCACATCAATCGTGAAGCCCTCCGTGCCGGACTGCGCCGAGCATTCCTCGTCGGGGTTGTAGATCGTCTTGAAGTCCGTCGGCCAGTAGGGCTCCCCCACCTCGGCCTCGATGGCGGTGTAGATCTTGGTGCTGTACATCCGCACGGTCATGGACGTCTCATCAGACTCCGCGGTGATGAAGACGCCGTACTCGGTGTTGTTGCGGAACTTCATGTCGAAACCGCCCCAGGCCACGGTCGCCTCGAGGCCCGGGGTGTACCGGGAGATATAGATCGAGTGGGCCTGCACGTTGACGGGCTCCATGCCAGCGAAAAAGGCTGCGGACCACACGGTTGTCGTCGCTGCCGACAACCCGCCGCCAAGCTCCTTGCGGAAGATGCCACCGGGGCCGATCACGTAGCCCTCCATGTAGCCGTTCTTCGGGTCGTGATTCTCAGTCTTCTCGTTCATCGAGAAGACCTCGCCGGGCAACAGCAGGGTGCCGTTGATGTACTCCGAGGCGAGTGCCAGATTGTGGGCGAGGTACTCGGCATAACTGACCTCCTGCGTGAAGCTGGAGATCTCCTCTACGACGCCGAGTTTTTCGGCCTCCGCGGTGTTGATGGTCGGGTCACGTACGGTCACAATCGCCGTCGCTTCGCGGCCCTCCGTTTGGAACATCGCCTCGGCGACCGCGGCCGCGAGGTCCTCATCGGAGACGCCCTCTCCCACCTGAGACGGGACGACGTAGGGCGTGTTGTTCTCGTCAATGGCGAAGGTCGCATTGTTGCCCGGGGTCTCAACGGTCTCGAGCTGGTCGGCCGTTGCCTCGTGAAGGAGGGCACCGTTGATGACCGGCGTCAATTCACCGTCTTGGACCTCGTAGTACGTCGAGGCGGCGATGAAGCTCGCATCGATCCCGACGTAGACATCCTGCACCCGAATCTCCACCGGACCGGAGACAGCGGTGGTCGCAGGGCCGTACAGGAATTCGTCGGCGGCCTGCGCGCCGACATCGGGCTCAACAATGATCTCGGGCAGGTGGACGTCGGTCACCTCACGCAGATAGGCGTTGGCCACCTCGTCGGTCGCGGCAGGAAGATCGATGTCGCGCCCCTGCTCCGGCGGAGTGAGGACGGGCGTGAGGTCGTCCTCGTAGTGAATCGTCGGCTCGGACGATGGTGCCGCCACAAACTCGG
>JAYNIC010000052.1:1333-11916 GCA_038108715.1 Candidatus Nanopelagicales bacterium
CTCCTCCAACTGCGGCTCGTCGATCACAACGACCGGAGCGACGACCTGCGGTCCGAACAGTCGCATCACCATGCCGACGGGGTTGTAGATGCGACCCACAGCCTCATCGACCGTAGCGATGGGGTCGAAGGCGAGTCCGGACTGGCTGGGGTAGATCTCCTCCGAAGTGTCGAAGGCAGAGATGGCAATCGGCGCCTGCGCTTGCGGGCCGATCTGCTGCTCGAGCGTCTGCACCGCCTCGGCGCGCGACATGCCGCCGATCTGAACGCCGAGAACGGTCGTGTTGGCCGGGACGTCCGATGCGCTACCGAGCACCATGCCGACGTAGAACACCACAGCGCCCGCCACCGCGGCGAGCGCGATGAACAGGCCGCGTTGACCCAGGACAGCGGCGCCGCGGGTCGACTCCTCGTCAGGCACGGGGGAAAGCGCTCCGGTAGTTCGACGTCAGGACACCCCATCTTATGCAGGTGGGCCTGGCAATTGCCTCTTCAAAATGGGTGCGTCGGGTGGGAGTTCTCGCGGAGTTTGCGGCCGCCGCAGCGTCGGAAAGGTGATGGGGGAACCCCAGGCAGACGGGGATTGTCCGTCCACCGAGGGACAACCGAGCGGCCCGTCAGATGCCCGCGAACAGATCGACCTCGCGACCCTCGGCGTCCCGCGCGTGACCGAGGTCGCCGCGCACAAGCCGGAAGTACTCAGTGGCGAACGCCTGCGCGCCGACGTTGTCCGCGAGTGCGAAGAAGCCGCCGTCGACGGACACCTGGGTCGCGTGTTCGCGCAGCGCGTCCATCTTGCGCTGCAGGTGCTCGGGCGCGGCCACCGCGGTAGTGACCAGCGCGTCATCGATGGCGAAGGGAATGTCGTCAGGATCCATCTCAGCGAAGCCGGTCGTCTCCCCCGCAGCCCGCATCGCCTCGATGCCGGCACGGACGATATTGCGCGGGAACGCCGTCCAGTAGATCTTGTCGATGCGCCACGGCTCGCCGAGGTCCAGGCGGTAGGTCGGCGACTCAGCGAGGACGGCGGCGTACATCGCAACGCGGTGCGCCTGAATGTGATCGGGATGTCCGTAGCCCCCGAAATCGTCGTATGTGACCAGCACCTGCGGTCGCACCTCGCGAATGACCGGCACGAGTTCGTTCGCCGCCTCGAGCAGGTCCGCACGCCAGAAGGCCTCGGCTCGCTCATTGGGCGGTGTACCCACCATGCCGGAGTCGCGGAACCGGCCCGGCCCACCGAGCAGCCGGTGGTCGGTGACGCCGAGAACGGCCATCGCCGCGGCGAGCTCGTCCTGCCGATGGTCGCCGAGTCGGTCCTCCAGGTTCGAGGCCAGGTGGGCGAGTTCGGGCACAAGCACCTCACCCTCCTCGCCGAGCGTGCAGGTGACCAGGGTGACTTGGACCCCCTGATCGACGTACTTCGCCATGGTGGCGCCGGTCCCGATGCACTCGTCATCGGGATGGGCATGGACAAGAAGCAGTCGGCGATCGGACATGGTGCGACGATATCGCCATGACGGACGAGTCGGCATGACACAGGAGTCGTTCCCCCGACAGCGGGCGCGCACGCGCGGATTCCGCCTCGGCGCACCACGGAGCACGTCGATCGACGCCGTAGGAGGGCGAGTCTACTTCCTGCGCAGTCACTCCGGCACCGACCCGGTCAACGCGCTGTGGGTCCTCGACCTCGCGACGGGCGACACGCGTTGCCTGGTCGACCCCGCCGCCCTGGGCAGCGATGGTGACCTGCCGGCCGAGGAGCGAGCGCGGCGGGAGCGACTACGCGAGGTCACCGGGGGGATCACCGACTACGTCACCGACCGTGCCGTCTCCCACGCCTCCTTCGCGTTGGCCGGCAGCCCCTATGTCGCTGACCTATCAACGGGCGCGACAACCGCACTCGACGCACCCGGTCCCGTGATCGACCCGCGCATCGACCCCACGGGCGCGCACGTCGCCTACGTCAGCGGTGGCTCGCTATACGTCGCTCCGATCGACGGCGGACCGGCGAGCCTGGTTGCCGAGTCCGAGACCGACACCGTGACGTTCGGCCTTGCCGACTTCATCGGGGCCGAGGAGCTGGACCGCATCCGTGGTTTCTGGTGGCTGGCAGATGGCAGTGGCGTCATCGTCGAACGCGTTGACGTGGCACCCGTCGACACGTGGTGGATCGCTGATCCAGCGCATCCCGACACCGCGCCGCGACCGCACCGCTACCCGGCCGCCGGACAGGCCAATGCCGACGTCTCCCTATGGCTGGCTCACCTGGACCGGCCCGGCGTTCTCACGCCCGTGGAGTGGGATCACGAGGCCTTCCCCTATCTGACCCGGGTCGATGTGGTGGAGCACGCGGAGCCCCTCGTCGCCGTCCTGTCCCGTGATCAGCGACGCATGAGGCTTTTCACGGTGGACCCCACTACCGGCGCGGTGACGGCGGCAGGTGACCGCATAGACCCCGACTGGATCGACGTCATCCCCGGAAGCCCCACCCGCGCGCCGGATGGCGCACTGGTCGAGGTGCTCGCCGACCGCAACGACGACACCAACCGGGTGTTCGTCAACGGAGCCCCCCACAGCCCTGTCGGTCTCCAGGTGTCGGCTCTGCTCGACGTCGCCGAGGACATCTGCGTGAGCGCAGGCGAGGATCCGGTTCGCGAGGGCGTGTACCTGATCGACGGGACCGGCGAAGCGACCCGGGTGCCCTTGCCCGGGCTGGTCGGAGCACGACGTTCGGGCAACGTGATGGTGGTCACCGCGACCGACCTCAATGGCACCGCGACCGACATGACGGTCTGGCGTGACGGTGCCCAGGTTGCACGCATCGAGTCGTTCGCCGAGGAGCCGGTGATCACCCCACAAGCGACCCTGCACCTGCTCGGCGAGCGCGAATTGCGCAGCGCGATCCTCTTCCCGACCGGTCACCAGCCGGGCAGTCGCCGTCTGCCCATCATCTGCTCGCCGTACGGCGGTCCGCATGCACGACGCGTCGTTGCCGCAGGCCTGGCCTATGGCACCGAGCAGTGGCTCGCCGATCAGGGGTTCGCCGTGCTCATCGCCGACGGTCGCGGCACCCCAGGGCGCGGCCCGGCATGGGATCGCACCGTCCGCGGGGATCTTGCGACCCCGGCACTCGATGACCAGATCGCGGCGCTGGAGGCGGCGTCGGCTCTGTATCCGGACGACCTGGATCCCAGTCGCGTCGGGATCCGCGGCTGGTCGTTCGGTGGTTACCTCGCGGCGCTGGCGGTGCTTCGGCGACCCGATGTCTTCCACGCCGCGGTGGCCGGGGCTCCGGTGACCGACTGGCGGCTCTATGACACCGGCTACACCGAGCGCTACCTCGGTCTGCCGCAAGAGCAGCAGGCGGCGTACGAGGCCTCCTCGCTCCTCCCGCTGGCAGCGGATCTCATCCGTCCACTGCTCATCATCCACGGGCTTGCGGACGACAATGTCGTCGCGGCACACACCCTGCAGTTGAGTTCGGCGCTGCTGGCTGCCGGTCGGCCGCACAGCGTCCTCCCGCTGACGGGCGTAACCCACATGACCCCGCAGGAGGTCGTCGCGGAGAACCTGCTGCGCACCGAACTCGACTTCTTCACCACCCACCTCATGCCGAGTGTCGAGTAGCGAGCACGACACGCCGGGAAAGGCACCCCGTTACTCGACACTCGGCATCGAGACGTCGGTCGGAATCGGAGGCTAGATGCCTTCGTCGGTGCTGTTGGCCGAGTCGAGGCGGGTCGTGCCCACGGCACCGAGGTCGGTGATCGACTCGCTGAAGTAGCCCGGCTCGCCTTTGATCGGCTCGGTGAGTCCGGAATTCGGGCCGTGGATGACCTCGCCGATTCGCTGCTCCTCGATCGGGAAGTGGCAGGCCACTTGGTGCCCATCGCCCATGTCGCGCATGAAGGGCACCTCGACCTTGCACCTGTCCTGCGCCACAAAACACCTGGTGTGGAAGACACATCCGGACGGCGGATTGAGCGGACTGGGCAGGTCGCCACCGAGCACGATCCGCTCCCGCTGCGTCTGCGCCTCCGGATCCGGGATGGGTACGGCGGACAGCAGCGCATGCGTGTAGGGATGCAGCGGGCGGGTGTAGAGCTCCTCGCGCGATGCCGACTCCACGATATGTCCGAGGTACATCACGGCGACCCGATCCGCGATCTGTCGCACGACAGCCAGGTCATGTGCGATGAAGAGGTAGGAAACACCGAAGTCGTTCTGCAGGTCCTGGAGCAGGTTGATGATCTGGGCCTGGATGGACACGTCCAGGGCCGACACTGGCTCGTCGCAGATGATCAACTTCGGTCGCAGGGCAATGGCGCGTGCGATGCCGATGCGCTGGCGCTGGCCACCGGAGAACTCGTTGGGGTAGCGATTCACGTGCTCGGGGTTCAAGCCCACGCGATCCATCAGGTCACGTACGGCGGTACGCAACCCCCCCGGTGGGTCCACTCCCTGGATGCGGAACGGCGCGGCGATGATCGAACCGATGGTCTGCCGCGGATTGAGTGCGTTGTAGGGGTCCTGGAAGATCATCTGTGCCTCGCGGCGCAACGGACGCAATTGGTGGCGCGATAGATGGGTGATGTCAGTGCCGTCGAGTTCGACGGTGCCCGCGGTGGGTTCGGTCAGGCGCAGGATCGCACGGCCGGTCGTCGACTTGCCGCAGCCACTCTCCCCCACCAGGCCGAGGGTCTTGCCCGCCTCGACGTGCAGGCTGACGCCATCGACAGCCTTGATCTGGCCGATAGTGCGGGGGAAGACGCCCCGCGAGCGCACGGGGAAGTACACCTGGAGGTCGCGTACATCTAGGACGCGCTCGGAATCAGCGGGCACCGAACACCTCCTCCGCATGGGCCTGGGCGGTGAGGTGGCAGCGCGCCGAATGCCCCGGAGCGATCTCCAGCAACTCCGGCTCGACCGTCGCGCACAGGTCGCCGCGCACCTCGCTGCGACGACCGCAGCGCGGATGGAAGACGCAACCGGTCGGCAGGTTGATCAAGGACGGCGGGTTGCCAGGAATCGGATCCAAACGCTCATTGCGATCGGAGTCCAGGCGCGGAACCGACGCGAGCAGTCCTTGCGTGTAGGGCATGGCCGGCCGGTAGTAGATGTCGTCGATGGTGCCGTACTCCACGACACGCCCGCCGTACATCACGCAGACATGGTCAGCCATGTCGGCAACCACACCCCGGTCGTGCGTGCTGATGATGAGCGTCGTACCGGTCTGCTTTTGCAGGTCGACCATGAGTTCGGTGATCTGCGCCTGCACGGTGACGTCGAGAGCCGTCGTCGGCTCATCGGCGATGAGCAATTGCGGCTCGTTGATCAACGCCATCGCGATCATCACACGCTGCCGCATACCTCCGGAGAGTTGATGGGGGTAGTCATCGACACGCTGTTGAGCCGCTGGGATACCCACGCGATGCAGGCCCTCGATCGCCCTATCTCGTGCTTCCTTGCGACTCACCTTGCGGTGTGCGCGGACGGCCTCGACGAGTTGATCGCCGATCCGATAGAAGGGGTGCAGACTCGACAGCGGGTCCTGGAAGATCATCGCCATTCGGTCACCACGCAGTCGCCGGATGTCGTCTTCGTCCAGCGCAAGCAGGTCGCTTCCTTCGAGAACGACGCGGCCACTGATGTCGGCACTGCGTCTACTGAGAAGGCCCATGATCGCCTGAGCGGTGACCGACTTGCCGGACCCGGACTCACCCACGATGGCGAGCGTCTCACCCTGGGAAACGCTGAACGACGACCCGTCGACGGCTCGTACGACGCCGTCCTCGGTGCTGAAGGACACGCGCAGATCGTCGACCTCGAGGAAGGAAGTGGTCATGACGGCCTCACCCGGGGGTCGATGAAGGCGTAGAGGATGTCCACGATGAGATTGGCAACGATGATGAAGGTCGCCGTAATCAAGGTGATCCCGACAAGGATCGACTGGTCGGGGTTGAGCACGGCTGAAATGGCGAGGCTGCCGAGTCCGGGCAGGCTGAAGATCGTTTCGAGGATGATGGCGCCGCCGAGCAGACCGGCAAGATCGAGTCCGGCGGCCGTGACGATCGGGGTGAGGCCAGCGCGAAGTGCGTGCTTGCCGATAACCGTGCGCTCCTTCAGGCCCTTCGCGCGAGCGGTGCGGATGAAGTCCTCGCTCAGGGTCTCGAGCATCTGACTGCGGGTGAGTCGGGTATAGAACGCGGCGTACAAGATCGCGAGCACGATCCATGGCAGGATCATCGTCTGAAGAAATTGAACGGGATCTTCCCAGGGGTTGACGTAGTCCGGGAACGGCAGTAGTTGCCATCGGATGATGACGAAGAAGATGACGACCAGACCGATGAAGAACGACGGCAGCGAGTAGCCGATCAGCGAAACGCCGGTAATCGTCTTGTCCTGCCACCGACCGCGACGCAGCGCGCTGTAGACACCCAGACCCACGCCACCGATGAGGAAGATGACGAAGGCGCCGAGGGCGAGGAATACCGTCGCCGGCAGGCGATCGAGGATGAGCTCTAGGACCGGCTCGGACTTGGTGAACGACCACCCGAGACACGGCGCTTCGCACACGACGGCACCTTCGCCGATCCCGTACGTGCGACCAACGAAGATGGCCGAGAGGAACAGCCAGTACTGCTCGAAGATCGACTTATCGAGGCCGAGCCTCGCACGATTGAGTTCGATGGTCTGATCGGTGCAAATCTTGCCGCACGTGAGCCGTGCCACATCGGCCGGCAGGATGCTGAACAGGAAGAACACCGCAAAGCTCAGCAAGAGAAGGAGGAGCAGCATGATCAAGACGCGGCGGACGATAAACGCGGTCATGCCCTACTCCTCTCCCACTCGTCGTTAGGCGATTAGCTCGCTCATGAGCACATAGATGGTGTGCGTGGAGGGGGCGGCGAACCGCCCCCTCCACGTTGGAGCAACCTACTGCGCTGCGTACATGATCGGGTACGGGTAGGACCCGTACGCCGCCCAGCTGAAGATCGGACCGACACCGGTGCCGGCCAGACGCTGGTCACGACCGAAGCGGGTCGGGACCGTCCACATCTTCTGGGCTGCGATCTTGTCGAGCTCCTGCCACATGGCGGCCTGAGTCTCGCGATCGAGTTCGACCGACGCGGCCTGGACCTGCTTGTTGAACTCCTTGTCATCCACCTTCGACAGGTTCCAGCCCTGCACAAACAGCGGCGGGATGACGGTGGAGGCGTTCGGCCAGTCCGGACCCCAGCCACCGAACATGATCTCGTTGCCGTCCTTGAACACGACGCCGTAGTACTGGCCACGCTCGATCGGATTCGGCTTCACCGTGATGCCAGCACGAGCCAGCGACTCGACCCAGATAGCCACGGCCTTGTCGTTGTCCTCGGTCTGGCCGTAGTCCACCGTGATCTCAGTCGGGCAGTTGTTGCCTTCGGCGAGGAGCTTCTTGGCGAACTCGGGGTCGCCGGTGCCGGGCACAGGCTGACCGAGCAGGCCGTCCCACAGTCCTGTCGGGGCGTAGTCGATACCGATGTTGGGCTTGACCACGCCATCGGCCAGCGTGCCGGCGTAGGTGCCACCGGCATTGAGCAGGAGTGCATCGCGATCGAGAGCCACGCCGATCGCCTGACGGCACTTCTCGTCCGGGATCTTCTCGGCGTTGACGGCCGCGTAGATGGTGTACGGATCGAAGGCGTCAATGCGACGGGACTCGTACTGCGGATCCTCGAACACGACCGGCAGAGCGGCCGTGGTCAGGCCCTGAACCATGGCGTAGGCGTCGTCGCCGGAGCTCTGCATGACGCGCTGCTCGCCGACGGTCTCCTCAATGCCGAAGTCGATCACCCAGCTGTCCGGCAGAGCCAGACGGTAGGGATCGCTGTCCTTGTTCCACGCCTCGTTACGGACGAGGACAAGCTTGCCGCCGGCACCCTTGGAGTACTCGGAGATCTTGTACGGGCCGTTGGACATCGGCTTGTTGGCGTACTCCTCGCCCGTCGCCATGCCGGCCGGCACAGCACTGAAGCCGAGGGTGACGGCGTAGTTGAAGTCCGGAACCGGCTGGTTCAGGTTGAAGGTGATGGTGTTGCCATCGCACGTCACGGCCTTGTCGAAGAGATCCTGGCCGGTGCCGTCGGCGGGGCCGGCGTATGCCGAGTTGCCCTCTTCGTCGACGGGGATATCGAGGTAGGACACCGCGTAGACGGGGCCACCCTCAGCCAGGCCGGTGTCGAACTGGCGGGAGGTGCCGTAGGCGACATCCGCACAGGTGACGGGCGAGCCATCTTCCCAGGTGATGCCATCACGCAGCGTGAACGACCAGGTCTGGCCGCCGTTGCTCGCGCTACCGGTATCGGTTGCCATGTCGGGCACGAGCGTCGTGCCCTCGGTGTCGCCGGGCGCCACCTGGTAGGCGGTCAGTGAGCGCATGATCGTCGCACCGAGGAACGCGAGGTCCTCACCGGTGTAGATGACCTGCGGATCCAGCGAGAGCAGCTGCTCGGCGCTGGTGAGGATCGTCAGCGTGCCACCCGCCTGGTCGTCGCCACCGGACGACGAGGACGATGACGAGGAGTCGCCACCGGACGAGGACGACGAGGAATCTCCCCCCGACGAGGACGACGAGGAGTCGCCCCCCGAGGAACTGCCACCACAGGCAGCAAGAACGAGGGCTCCGGACGCGATACCAATCGCGAACGCCGCCCCCTTCCGGTACTTCAGCATATTTCCTCCTTGTGTGCAGAACAGGCCGCGCGCGATGGCGCGACCCCTCCCCCGAGAAACGCGCCGTGCGCGCTGGCGGGTGGGAGTTCGTGGTGACGGCTCATCGGGTGGCCGCCTTGGGGTCGAGGGCATCGCGCACCGAATCACCGGCGAGGTTGAAGGCCACGACGATGATGACGAGCAGCGTGCCCGGAATGAACAGATACGACGGGACGAGGGTCCAGTACTGCGTGGACGCACCGAGCATGGCACCGAACGACGGATCCGGAGGCAGGACGCCAACGCCGAGGAAGGACAGCACAGCCTCGGTGGCGACGTACACCGGCAGGAGCAGCGTCGCGTACACGAGGATCGGCGCCCAGAGATTGGGCAGGATCTCGCGGAAGAGGATGCGCGGGGTGCTCGCGCCGAGGGAAACGGCCGACTCCACGAACTCGCGCTCGCGAAGGCTCAGCACCTCACCGCGCACGATGCGGGCCAGGTAGGGCCAGCCGAAGATGCCGAGCACAAGAATGAGGTAGGTGATGCGCGAGGCGTTGCCCTCGGGTACGCCGAGGTCGGTGAGGCGCTGGGTCATGGTGCCCGAGAGCGCCAGGATGATGAGGAAGAACGGGAAGGCGAGGATGAGGTCCATCAGGCGGCCGATGGACGCGTCGACCCAGCCGCGGGCGTAGCCGGAGATGATCCCGAAGAGCGTGCCGAGGATCACGACCAGGATCGTGGCCGAGAACGCGATGAGCAACGAGATACGTAGGCCGTAGATCAATCGAGCGAAGATGTCACGGCCGGTCCCCCATTCGACGCCCAGCGGGTGCTCCCAACTGGCACCGCCCCACGGTCCGATGGGCTTACCGCCGGCCGGGTCGAGAACGTCGGGGTCCAGCGAGTACGGGTCAACACCCAGAAAGCCGGTGATGACCGGGGCGAAGATCGCGGCGAGCAGGAAGAACGCCAGGATGATCGTGGAGATGATGAAGGTCTTGTCTCGACGCAACCGACCCCAGGCGATCTGCGTAAGGGAGCGACCCTTGACGTCAGCGACGTCGGCCACCTGGGCCTCGTCCTGCGTTGGGACCACCTGCGACACGCCCAACCCTCCCTGTGAAGAGTCCACGCACCGTCGGGCCACCCCGGCAGCGCCGTTACTGTACGACTCACGGGTGACTTCGTCGCCCCCCTGGGTCACTCTGGTCCTTTTCGTGACCAATTCGCGATCAACCGCCCCCGCGGCAAGGGGTGCGCAACGGGACCAAAGGCCCGAAAAGCGGCTGCGACGAGTGATCTGTGTCCCCCCGATGGGTGACGCAGGTGACCACCCAGTCGTTGCGTCTACTTCGCTCGGTTGCGGGATTTGGCCCGGTCGGTCGCCGCGAGTTGGACCTTGCGGATGCGGACGGCGCTCGGTGTGACCTCGACGCACTCGTCCTCGCGGCAGAACTCCAGAGCCTGCTCGAGCGACAACTGCCTGTGCGGGATGAGTGGGACGAGGACCTCACCAGAGGAGGACCGCATGTTGGTGAGCTTCTTCTCCTTGGTCGGATTGACGTCCATGTCATCCGAACGAGAGTTCTCCCCGACGATCATGCCCTCGTAGACCTCGGTGCCCGGGCCGACGAACATGGTGCCGCGCTCCTGCAGGTTCGCCAGTGCATAGCCGGTCGTCGGGCCGGAGCGATCGGCCACCAGCGATCCGGTCGGACGCGTGCGCAATTCACCGTGCCACGGCTCGTAGCGATCGAAGACGTGGTGCAGCAGCCCGGTGCCGCGCGTCTCGGTGAGGAATTCGGTGCGAAAGCCGATGAGCCCCCGGGCGGGGACGAGGTAGTCCATCCGCACCCATCCGGTGCCGTGATTGACCATCTGCTC